>JBAPMH010000412.1:0-7064 GCA_049278515.1 Chthoniobacterales bacterium | reverse complement strand
CCTTCGGGACTAAGACCCTCGGAACTCAAACGGGCGGGCCGGCTCCAGGCATCATGGCGGCTCCAAGCGTCGTGTCGGCTCCAATCCCCCCAGCACTATCCGTTGACGTTCCAGCGAATCGCCTTCTAGTTCCATCGTCCCGCTAACGGACTGAAATGGAATTAACCTTGGGAGCGTCTGGGAGCGGGGAGCCTTCGCGGCATTGGTCGTCTTTCTTTCCCTTCGCCGCCGCAAATCTGAAAGAGGCCGGCGATTCACCCAAACCGGCAGCAACGCAAGAGGCTGCCGCAGAGAACCCGCGCCGGATCCTGTTGGTCGAAGATCATCCCGACACCCTTCGGTCCCTCAAAGTCCTCCTTCATCGCCTCGGTTATCAGGTTCTGAGCGCCGAGAACATGACAGACGCCCTGCGCCTCGCGGAGGACGAGCCTTTCGATATTCTCCTGAGCGACATCGCTCTGCCCGATGGGAGCGGCCTGGAGCTGATCCGGCGGATTCGGCAAACGCGCAACATCCCCGCGCTGGCATTAAGCGGATTCGGCATGGAGGAAGACGTGCAAAGAAGTCGCGACGCCGGTTTCTCCGATCATCTGACCAAGCCGATTAGCATCGATCGCCTGCAATCCGCCATTTCCGAGCTCGAAGCGCAGGCTGGTTAGGTCTCGATTTCGGGTTTCGCCAGGCGATTCGGGGCATCAATTTCTTCCTCCTTGCGGAAGTGCACTTGGCCGACCCGGCGTCCGTCCGACTGGGAAACGGTGACGACGTAGTTATCTATCCGCACCTGCTCGCCCTTTTGCGGAAGGTGGCCCAGAAGATGGGTCACGTAACCACCGATCGTGCTCACATCTGCGCTCTCCAATTCCAAGCCCGCCAGGTCCCGCAGCTCGTAGAGGCCAAGCGCGCCATCGACCGAAAACTCGTTCTCATTGATCTTCCGGAACTCCGCTTTCTCGGTATCGAACTCGTCCTGGATATCGCCGACGATTTCCTCGAGCACATTTTCCAGCGTCACCATTCCAACCGTGCCGCCGTATTCATCCACGGCGATGGCCAGATGCGCGTGCCTGGTCAGAAAAAGCGTGAGCAATTTCTCGAGCGACATCATTTCCGGCACCGGAATCAGCTCGCGTTTGATCCGGAGAAGGTCCGGCTGCGGATCGCGCATCATCGGCATCAGCTCCTTGATGTGAATAAGGCCGACCGCGTTATCGAGGTGCCCGCGGCAAAGGGGGAACCGCGTGTGCCGCGATTCGAGCGCTTTCTTCACATTCGCCTCAAAGCTTTCCTCGAGATCGAGGAAGACCACCTCACCGCGCGGCGTCATGATATCGCGCACAACGCGTTGCCGCAGGTCGAGCGCATTGACCAGGAGATCGCGACCCAGCTCTGAGACCTCGTCTGATTCCTCGCTCTGATCCAGGATGAGCCGCAGTTCTTCTTCGCTATGGGCCAGTTCGGCGCCCGCGACCGGTTTGATGCGGAGCAATTTCTGCAGGAAAAAATTCGAAGACTTATTCAACATCCAGATGGCGGGTTTGAAGAGGATGTAAAAAGCACCCAGCGGCCGGGCGAGCAGCAGTGTGATCCGCAACGGGTTTCCGATCGCGAGGTATTTCGGGGCGAGCTCGCCGAAAACGATGTGGAGAAAAGTGATCCCGATGAAGGCAAGCGTGATGGAGACGGTCGAAACCACCGCATGCGAATGGACGTTGACGAGCGCGAAGACCGGTTGGAGCAATTGGGCGAGAAATTGCTCGCCCACCCAGCCGAGCGCCAGACTGGCCAGTGTAATGCCGAGTTGAGTGGCGGAAAGGTAGGCGTCGAGATGGGCGCGGATATGCTGGGCAAAGGCGGCCCGGAGATTCCCATCGGCCACAAGCGGATCGAGCTGGCTGCCGCGCACTTTGACGATGGCGAACTCGCACGCCACGAAGAAACCATTCAGCACCACCAGCGCGAAAATCACGGCAAGCTTGCCGAGAATGACGGCGGGCGACTCCCATTGGTCGGAGATCGCCTCAGCCAAAGGGGCGGCGGCAAGAAAAACGAGAAGCAAGGAATTCATGGAACGGATGCGCGCACCGCATCCGAAAACCCGCTGGGGCGGATCCCTACCAGCTCGACTTGGTCACACCCGGGATAAACCCGCCCGAGGCAAGCTCTCGGAACGTCAGGCGCGAAATCTTGAAGCGGCGAATGAAGGCGCGGCGGCGGCCGCTGACCTCGCAACGATTGACCACCCGGGTCGGGCTGGCATCGCGCGGAAGCTGCGAGAGAGCCATGTAGTCTTTCTTCGCCTTCAGCTCAGCACGGAGCGCCGCGTACTTTTTTACAGTCGCGCGCTTGCGTTCGTTGCGGTTTATCCAGGACGTTTTCGCCATAAAGGAACGCGGAAAGTAGCCAGCCCCCCGCGAAATGCAAATCCTTTCTCCCCTGTCGCCCAAAGGAAGGTTCTCACAAAGGTCGCAAGGGCCACAAGGGTTGGTTGTTCTTTCCCGTTTTGGGCGTTGGACGTTGGGCGTTGGGCGTTGAACGTTTTCCCCTTCCCATGTTTCCACTCAACGCCACGACTCTCCCCTCCTCCGCCACCGCCCTGGAGCGCCTCCTCAACGACAGCCTGCGCAGCCTTTTCCTCACGAAAACCGATCCAGTCGCCCTCCGCGCCGCCGCCTACCCTCATCTCGACGATCTCCACATCACTCTCGACGGCGCTACCCTCCGGGACAACCCTCCTCCGCCGCCCTCCATCTCCAGCCCGACAACGCCCGCTCTCGAAATCGATTCGTTGAAGATCAATGCCGTCGCGCTCTCCGCGGGGCCGGCCGTCCTCGATCTTTCCCTCTCCGCGCAAAACGTCATCCTTCATCAGGCGCCCGATTCCGCCGGCGACATTGTCCTCGTCCTCCATCGGGCCGCGGACGGCGCCATCGCGATTTCGGCCTCCCGTTCCGATCTGGAAGCGGCCATCGCCGAAGTGGCGAAAATCGAAGCCGGCAGGCACGGGGTCACGATCGATGGCGTGCAGTTGAGCTTGCGCTCGAGGAGTTCTCGCTCCCTCGGAGCAGAGGTCCGGCTGCGCGCGCGGAAATTGTTCCTCAGCGCCACCATCCGAATTACCGGCCAGCTCGATCTCGACGAACAGCTCAACGCCAGAATCTCCGGGCTCGATTGTCTCGGCGAAGGCGCCATCGCCGGCGTTGCGTGCGGCGTGCTTAAACCGCATCTGCAAAAACTCGACGGCCGCTCCTTTCCCCTCATGTCGCTCCCGCTCGGCGAAGTCCGCCTCCGCGATGTCCAGCTTGACGCTGGCGACAAACTTTCCGTCACCGCCCATTTCGGTGCGGCGACATAGCCCGTCATCCCGAGGTTTGTAGGGGCGTTTCTGTGAAACGCCTGCGCGGAGCGAACACGCCTCCGTGGACCGAACACAATCCGGCGTCTGACACGGACGCCCTACAAGGCGTTTCACAGCCGTAACGCAGCGCGACAGCGCGAGGCCGGGCTTTCCAACGCCCCTACAAAACACAAAATCGGTTTCTTATTTTCAGGACGGAAGTATCTTCCGCGCGCTTCTCCCCCACTCTTCCTGACATGATCATCAAAATCGGTTTCGATATTGAGTTCGAGCTTCCCGGCGAGACGCCGATGGTGCTGATGCTCTATGTCCATCCCTCGCGGCAGGCGGACTTGCGCACCGAGGAAAGGATCGTGGTCGAACCGGATATTCCCCTGACCGATTTCACCGATCTCTACGGGAACCGTTGCGCCCGTGTCCTGGCGCCGGCAGGCAACGTCCGCTTCACCCTCGAAGCCCTGATCGAGGACAGCGGCCAGCCCGACGTCCAATGTCCCGATGCCATCCAGCATCGCGTTGAAGACCTGCCGAGCGAGACTCTCCCGTTCCTTCTCACCAGCCGTTATTGCGAAGTGGACAAACTTTCCGACATCGCATGGCAGCTTTTCGGCGGGACCGCTCCGGGCTGGCCCCGCGTCAAAGCCATCTGCGACTGGGTGCACAACCACATCACCTTTGGCTATCACTTCGCCGACGCCTCCAAGTCCGCTTTCGACGTTTACAACGATCCTCGCGGAGTCTGTCGCGACTTCAGCCATCTCGCGCTCGCTTTCTGCCGCTGCATGAACATTCCCGCGCGCTACGTGACCGGTTACATGGGCGACATCGGTGTTCCCCTTGTCCTGCCGATGGATTTCAGCGGCTGGTTCGAAGTCTATCTCGGCGGCCGCTGGTACACTTTCGATGCCCGGCATAATGTGCCTCGCATCGGCCGCATCGTCATGGCCGTCGGCCGGGACGCCGCGGACGTCGCGCTGACGACGAACTTCGGCCGCGCCATTCTGAAGAAATTCTTCATCATCAGCGACGAAGTGGGGTAGGCGCGACGCGGTTCCAGAGTGACGCTGTAGCGACGCCGCTCTGTCGGCGTAAAACCGCGTCGTCTGCTCAAGACCCTTCGAAACGGCGACCGAGCGCCGTCGCCACAGGATAAGAACTGCGAACTACTGCCGGCTCAGGCGCCGGAACATCCAAACGCCCAGCGCGATAAAAAGCAGGTTCGGGAACCAGACCAGCAGCTCGGGATGGAGCTTTGCGTTCGCGCGGAGGGTGTCGGCGACAATGATGAAGAGAAAATAGAAAACGCCGACAACCAGGCTCGCGGCAAAACCAAAAGAGGTTTCCCGGCGATGGGCGGTGATGCCGAGGGGCACCCCGATCAGGGCAAAGACCATGCAGGCAAGCGGAAACGAGAACCGCTTGTTGATTTACGTCCGACTGGAGCTGCGCATTTTCGGGTCGTCGTTTTTCAGTTGTTCGAGAAGTTGTTCAATCGAGAGCATTGAGCGGCTGGCCCGCCGCTTCTCTTTTTCGTAAAGTTCCTCCAGACTGATCGGAAGGGTGCCTTCGGCGACGTTGATCCCATCGCGCATCCGGCGGAGATCGTAGGGATCGAACTCGTCCCGCTGCTGGTAACGCGCATTGTAGAGATGCATCAGGATGCGCCGGTTCGGCAGATCGGTCTCGAGCATGCCGACTCGCGCGTGGGTCACTTTCATCGGCATGAAGTCATCGTTGGTTTCGTAGACGAGAATGTTCTCCAGCCGGTTGCCCTCTTTCCGGCCGACATAAATTTTGCGGCCGGGAAATTGATCGATCACCTGGTCGCTCCCGAAAAGCGCCATCGGATTGCGGGTGGCGAGATTGAAAACCGTGGCCCGCATTTCCTCCTGGGCGGCGGGGGCGACCTGGAGGTTGAGCCAAAGCGAGGCGGCCGTGCAAAGGATCGCGATGATCACGAGCGGAATGCAGATCCGGGTGATGCTGACCCCGTTGGACCGGAGCGCGATCAGCTCGTTGTCCGCCGAGAGCCAGCCAAAGACGAGCAGGACGGCGGTGAGCAATCCCCAGGGGATCGTGAAGATGAGGGAGAACGGCAGGACGTAGGCAATGAAACCCAGCACGTATTCAATCGGCAGATCGTGATTGACCAGGAGTGGGAGGAGCTTTCGAAAAATGTTGCCCAGGACGAGGACGAAACTGAGGACGAGGATGGCGAAAATGAGATTAAAGATCAGCTGCCGGCTAATGTAGCGGTCGATCAATTTCATCTGCTGCCGTTTGTTAATTCTCTTTCGGGAGCATGGCAAGTTGGTAGGGCCGCCGCGCTCCGGCGTCCGGCTGCCGTTGGAGACGGCCCGCCCCAGGCCGTTGGCGCCGCGGCTTTTGCTCCCTCCTGCTCTTGATCCTGATCATGCTCCTGATCCTTTGACCACGCGTCGATTGCTCCCAAGATCAGGAGCAAGAGCAAGAGCAAGAGCAAGAGCAAGAGCAAGAGCAAGAGCAAGAGCAGGAGCAGGAGCAGGAGCAGGAGCAGGACAAATCCTCCGGCACGCGGATGTTCCGGCTCCATTTCGCGACCAGCCTTGCGGCTTTCCCCGGCGCGATGCTAAAATGTGGACGCGCGGCGGTGTTGTCCGGCCCGCTTGCTCATTTTCTTGATGACTCTGGCCCGACTACCGAAGCCTTTTCTCGCCTGCGCCATCACTTTACTCGCGCTCGGCGCGATCACGGCCGCGCTCCGCGCCGTCGCACCCGATTACGCCACCGTTCGGGCGGGACGAATCGATGCCGGCTATCTCCAATCCGGCGATTGCCGGAAATGTCACGGAACGAATTACGCAACCTGGTACGCCACCTATCACCGCACCATGACCCAGGAAGCAGGTCCCGAAAGTGTGCTGGGTGATTTCGATCGCAATAACACGATCACTTACCAAGGGGTCCGCGCCGAAATGGTGCGCCAGGACGGGAAGTATTGGATGAAGGTCACCGGTGCGGATGGCCATACCCAGAAGCTCGAAATCGTGCGCACCGTCGGTTCGCGGCGCATCCAGCAATATCTGACCAAGACCGGCGACACCTGGTATCGCGCCCCGATCGCCTACGATATTATCCAGCATCGCTGGATGCATCTGAACGGCTCGTTTTTCTTTCCCGACGGGAGCGACTACAACCAGCACGTTGCCGAGTGGAATGTGAACTGTGTCTTTTGCCACAACGTGAAAGCCCAGCCCGGACTCGACTGGGATCATCGGACTTGGAAGACCGAGGTGGCCGAGCTCGGAATTGCCTGCGGCGCCTGTCACGGGCCGGCAGGCGAACATGCCCAGCGGGCTCTTTCGCCGGTCACCCGGTATTGGTGGAAGTTAAAGGAGCAGGACGGCCCGCCCCGCGCGGTGGTTCACCCGGCGAAGCTGGACTCCGATCGCTCCGCGATGGTCTGCGGGCATTGCCATGGGCAGCGCATCCCTCAGCCACTCGATCGGATCCGGCCCATGATGAGCGTCGGTGACCCTTACGATGCGGGAAAAGATCTGCATGAGTTTTACAAACCAGTTCAGCGCGAGGACAAAGTGGAGTCGTTCAGCTATGCCTCCCGCTTCTGGGAGGATGGCTCACCTCGCCTGACCGCCTACGAATATCAGGGAATGACGCGCTCGAAATGCTTCACCGCCGGCAAGCCCGGCCAGCGCATCACCTGTAC
>JBAPMH010000411.1:0-1907 GCA_049278515.1 Chthoniobacterales bacterium | reverse complement strand
CGCGCCCAATGGCGCCACTTACCTTTACTACGACGGGTGGAACCTGGTGCAGGAAGGTCTCAGCGCGAACTCGGTGGCCCGCACCTATGTCCACGGCGCCCGGGTGGACGAGATTGTGGCGAGCGCGACGGGAGGCAGCTCCTGGCTTTACCATCAGTACGACGCGCGGGGTCATTGCATCATGCTGACTAACACCAGCGGAGGTATCCAGGAGCAATACGAGTATGACGCCTTTGGCCAGCCGTATATTTACGGCGCGGATGGCGGCCTGGTGGCCCGGAATCTGGGCTCGCCCGCGGGGAACCGGTTTCTCTTTACGGGACGGGAATGGTTAAAAGAATTGCGGGTATATGATTACCGCAACCGGCTGTATCAACCGGAGCTCGGTCGCTTCGTCCAGCCCGATCCGAAAGAGTTCGAGGCCGGCGATTACAATCTCTACCGCTATTGCCACAATGATCCAGTTAACAGGAGTGATCCGTTCGGCTTTGCGTTTACTGACCATCCGCTGGAAGTCGTTTCTAGCATCCCAGGGCATCCAGAACTTGTAGGCCTGACCGAATTCAAGACGAACATTGCGCTTACAATGACTCAAACTTCAGGGGGATTTCAGTTGGGCCTCGGTCGATTCGACGTAACTGTCACGTCCAAGCAGGTGGCTACGACTGGATACGGAAGACAGCGTACGGACAGCGCCGTTAAGGCTACCAAGGAGCACGAAAACAAACACGTTTCGATCGCCAAAGCGCTTCACGATGCTGTCCACCGAGGCGAGGGCATTCCCAAAACAACTTACGGAACGGAGCGGGAAGCAAGAGACGCTGCGAAAATCGCTGGCGATGCACTCAAGGCCAAAGTGGAAAACCAGCAAGACAACCTGGGGAACAAGAATGCGCATCAGGGACCAGAATGGAAGAACATCCTAGACAAGGAAAAAGGCTACAAATGAAGATATTGCTCGCAGCAATCTTAAGCGCTCTGAGCTTGCAATCCTCTTTTGGTGCGGAATGCAAACTTCTCCTAGTTCCCGTCACCGCGACATTGAAATCGAGTGGGCCGATTCTTCTCGACGTTTATCTGTTAAACCCGGGGAGGACGGCGGCAATGACATCTGGAGTGGAGCGAGTGTCTATCGATTACGTTGTAACTAACCTCACCGGGAAAAGATTGCCGACAATAGGAAGCGTTCTCGAAACGGCCTCCCACGTAACCGCGGGTCATCTGCTTGCTCCGCACAATATTGAGCATAGGCGCATGAGCATAGAAATCCCGATCCAGGCGGGTGATTGCGTTGAACTCACTGGGGAGATTTCGGGCAAGTTCGCTGTGAAAAGCAACCCGGTCTTAGTTTATCGACCAGAGGGAAAGCGTTAGGAACTGGGAAGAATGGAATGGGGGTCGCGTCTAAACATTTGACATTTCAACCCGAGGAGAAGGTGCGAGCAAACCAGATGGAAGACGGGCGTGGGGACCGCTACGAGTACGATGACGCGGGCCAGTTGACCCAGGCAGCGTACCAGGCGGAAAATGCCCATGACACCGCAGGCACGGCGGAGCGGATGGACGCGTTTCATTACGATGAGATGGGGAACCGGACGGGAGCCATCTGGGTGGCGAGCCGGGGTTTGATGAAGTACGGAGGCCGCAACAATAAGCTCAACCAGTATGGCAGCTGGGAAAACAACATTCCCTGGCCTGATCCGCTCCATTGGGGGCTGGATCTGTGGTACGACGATGCGGCTCCTCATCCCGCTCAGGCCCCGTGGCTGCCTCCCGGGAATGGAGTCATGATGGGAGACGGGTGGAACGTGGCCGCCTTTAACGCGCTCAATCAGCCTGTCCAGATGACGAGTTTTTTCTACGAAGGGACTGGCAACTGGATGTGGTTCGGCTACGACCCGCTGGGG
>JBAPMH010000410.1:0-5622 GCA_049278515.1 Chthoniobacterales bacterium | reverse complement strand
GCGGAAGCGTTGGAAATGAGCGACGCCGAGAGCGGCGACGTGCAGGAAGTTCGTAACTACATCGGGGCGATGACGCATGGTCTCGATCGGCTGAAATCGCTTCCGCTCTCCTTGCGTTTGGTGACCGAATTGCACAAGCGCCTGATGCGGAATGCCCGCGGTCATGACAAAACGCCGGGGGAATTTCGGCGCTCACAGAACTGGATCGGACCGCAGGGTAGCACGCCGGAGAATGCCGTGTATGTCCCGCCGCCGGTCGAGGAACTAATGCCGGCTCTTGGCGACTGGGAAGTCTTCTTGCACCAGCGCGACGCGTTGCCGGATTTGATCCAGTGTGCCGTGATGCATGAGCAGTTTGAAGCGATCCATCCATTTCTCGATGGGAACGGTCGTGTGGGACGTCTGCTGATCACGCTGTTCCTGGTCGAGCGCGGCCGGCTCACGCAGCCGCTCCTCTACCTCTCCGTCTTCATCGAAGCGCATCGCCAGGAATATTATGAATTGTTGCAACGGGTGCGCACCCATGGCGATTGGGGGTCGTGGCTGCGGTGGTTCCTGCGCGGGGTCGAAGTGACGGCACGTGACGCCGCCGCGCGCGCTGCGACGCTCATGAGCATGCGAGAAAAAAATCGAGCGCGGCTCGCCCAGAAAGCGACCGCCACACGTCTGCTCGACGCGCTTTTGGTGAATCCCTACATGACGACCCGCCGCGCGAGAACCGTCCTGCAGTGCACGACGCCAACCGCTCTGAAAGCAATAAGCGAAATCGAGGCGCAAGGACTCTTGACCGAAGTAACTGGCGGACGTCGGAATCGCGTTTACGTCGCCCGCCAAATTCTCGATGTCCTACAAGCGCCGATGCAGTCGTGAGGCGGGCGGCTCCAAAGACCTTCGGTGGAACTGACCTGAGGAGCCGGTGGCGGCCCCCCCCTCTTGAATGGTCAAGGGCGCTCGGGATTCAGTTTGTTCTCCTCGCGCTCGTCTTTGGTAAGTGTGATCGGCACTTTCTTGGCCTCAACAGCCTTCGCAAAATGCCGATTCATCCAAAGCACTTCCGTTCGAGCATAGTCCCTTCCGGAAGTGTCGCGTGTGTGCGTCTCGATGGTCTGGCGCTGCCATCCGCGCTTTTGATTCAGCATGGCCTTGTACAATGGCGTGTCGTAGCCACTGAGCAGGATCATGCACTTCGCTTTGCAGCATAATTTAAGTAGTTCTTCATGAAAGGCGCGATTGTTTGCGTCGATCACATATTCGTGTTCCCGTTTCACAAAATAAGGCGGATCCAGATAAACCAGCGTCGCTGGACGGTTTAAAAACATTTGCATCAATTCGCGAGCGTCGCGGTTTTCAATTCGCACATGACGCAATCTCTCAGCGACTCTTGCCAACCGTTCCGGCAAGTTATTCCAGCGGCTCACACGAGCTTCCGTCCCCTGTCGGACATACGATGATGAGAACGAAAATCCGCATTTCGCGGTTTGCGTTCCGTTTACGGTCATCATCGACGTGACAAGGAATCGGCGAGCCCGTTGGACGCGGCTCAGGCGTTTGTCAGGAACTCGTGCCTTCAAAAATTCTTCCCGCGCATACGGTGTGAGCGTAATGGCCCTACACAGCTCGTCGCAATTGTTCCTAAGTTGCTCGAACAGGTTTACGATCTCGCCGTTTTTGTCATTGATTACCTCAATCGGTACCTGCTTCTTGGCGAACGTAATCGCCGAGGAGCCGCAGAACGCTTCGACCCACGCGTGGTGGGGTGGCATCATTTTGATGATGCGCGAAGCGATTTTCTGTTTTGCGCCATAGTAGCCAAATGGCGGCTTTACCCGCGGCGCAGTCTTTCCGTCCACGACAGGTGGCGCGACTACGAAATCAATGCTTTTAGCGGACTGCATAAGAAATTCGTGGGCAGCTTATCCCAAGCTGATGGCTGCGAATAGACTTCGGAAAACGGGTCGGCGATGATCCGAAGACTCGCGAGATCAAAGCTATCCGTCCCCCGCGTCGGCACGAGATAAAGATAAAAATCCGAGGAGAGGAGCCGAGCCGCTTCGACCTCATTGGCCGACCAGTTGAACGCGTGATCGAGTGGAGACACGGCCTTTACTTCGACGTAGCGCGGCCTGGGCCGGCCATCGATGACAGTCACGCTCTTGATGTCGAAAGGAGCGCAGGGATGCCCGCTCGCGACGTGCTGCACGCGATCCGACCAGGGAAGGCCAAGTCGCTCACGCTCAAAGCGAACAACCGCAAGTTCGGCGTTGCGTCCGAGCTGATGGCGCTTCTCGAGACCGTCGATCAACACGGCATGCGTATTTGGACCCTTCTGAGCCATCGCCCAAACATACGCACCGAAGAAGGGCGGCTGGAGAAAGTATCTGTTGCTCCTGGGCTCGTGGCTCACCGCCCCGAGTTGCATCAAGAAGTCCCGGGCCGAAGTGTCAGCGAGACCGGACTCGCCACGTGCGGGACACGATACGATTCCGTTTACGCTCTGAAAGTGTCCTAAATAATTGCCGAACAAACTCTGGTGTTCACCGGGCGAATCAAGCAGCGCATCCATTAGTTCTACTGAGGGATCACCCGCGTTTTGCTCGCCAATGCGTTCCATCCATCCGTTGACCGCATGAATCTGGTCACTATCTGTGCGCACCCAGCCAATGCGGTGGAGAAATGTCAGCGTCTGATCAAAGTTGTGGGCGCGCTCGCGGTAGCGGTTTTCGACAAAGGCGCGGCTTCGCCAGGCGTTTTCGCCAAGGAGTTCGAGCAGCACTCGAATCTGGCCAGGGCTGACGCCACCGATAATGTCAACCGAAGAGCCGTTCATATGCCGTCAGTTCATCGTCCACCGAGAACATATCCAAGTCGTAGATCGGATAGTCACGGTCGATGATTGCGCTCATCGCCGCCGCCTTTTTTTGCACATTGTTCAGTACATCGCGATCAACGGAGTCCGCATACTGGAGGAAGTAATAGTGAGCGATTTTCTCCTCTGATCCGCCGACGCGATGGATGCGATCAAGCGATTGCAGGTATTGGGCGCAGTTGTACGACAAGTCATAGTAGACGGCGTGCGCGCAAGATTTGTGAAGTGAGATGGACTCCGCACAAGCCGCGGGATTGGCCACGAGCACGTCGATGCCACTGTCGCGCCACAAAAATGTGCGGATAATCTGCTCACGGGTTTCTTCATCCTGCTCCGAGGTTTTCTCGGTTGGCGTCTCGCCATAAATGAGTCGGACGCCGTGGCCATGTTTCGCCAAGTGCTCCGCGATGAGTTTCAGGCTTTGAACGAAATTTGACCAAATCAGAACCTTTTCCCCCGCTGTTCGCAATTGCGCTACTATCTCCGTCAAGCGAAGGAGTTTCGCGGGAACTTCCAGCTCATCGTAATGCTTGATGATATCGGCGAGCGATGGATTCGCCGTCAGGAGATTTTCCTCGTATTCGACAACCGCACTGGCGAGCAGCTTTGTGTATGAAATTGCTTGGCGCAGCCGGATCATCCGGCCACGCCGCAGGCGTACTAGCAAGTCCCAGTCGCGAAACTCGTCCTCCTTCGCAACATCGCGCAGACGGTCCAGAATGGAGTCGTAGACGAGCCTCTCATACTGCGCCATCGGGACCATGATCGGCGGGTGAAACTGCTGGGGAGCAAGGCCAAGATCTTGTTTTCGCACCCTGTAAAACAGCGGACCGATCGACTGTCCTAGAATTGATGATGCTTGAGCCTCATCCTTTTTCTGCGCGAAATATTCAACCTTGATCCGGTCCTTCGGGCTGAGTGGCGGTGTCTGCGGCCACAGCGCATCGAAGAGGTTGAAGGCGTCGGAAAAGGTGCGCGGAAAGGGAGTGCCTGTCAGCACACAACGCCGTGTTGCGTACGGCGCGACATTCAGAACGGCAGTCGCCCATGCACCGTCGAGTTGCTTCATGTAATGCGCCTCGTCGACGACGAAAAAAAAGCGGGCGCCACTCTCAACGAACATTGTGCGCACCCACTCCCAATCCCGTTGCATCGTCTGGAAAGATGTCACGTAGAGGTCGCGTAGGGAACGCCGGCTGACGTTGTAGGCAACGCGCCGGTCATCGATGCAGCCGCCAGCCAACAAGGTGACCCTTGGGGGATGCCCCAGCACCTCTCTGAATTCCGTCTGCCAGGGTCCGAAGCAGGACGGAGGACCGACAACGAACAGTGCATCCACGACGGATTGCTGTTTTAGCCACTCATAAACCGCCAGCACTACGGTAGTTTTGCCGCTGCCAGGCACTGAAAAATTCGCGCCGTTGGTTACCGCCAAGAGATGAAGCGCCGCCTTGATCTGGTGCGGCTTCAGTTTCCGCGGAACCTGCGTCGAAAGAAACGATAAGAATTCTGGTGCGGCGCTGGCACGAACATCGCCATCTTTGAAAGCGGCTCCTGCTGCCACGGCAGCATTGAGAGCCCCACGCAATTCATTCAGCGCGGCTTGGCTTGCCGCAATCTCCTTCCCAACGGTGTGTGGAATCGCATGCCTTTCAAAGTAAGACAAAAGCTTGTCGAGCGTCCCACAATCATCCAACGGGTTGGCAACAAAACGTGTGACTCCGGCTTCGGGTTTGAACCCCCAATATAAAAGCTGGCTGTAATGCCGACCGTGTAGCAGGCCACTGCCGTCCTCGATGACCAGCCTATCGCCTTCTAACCGAATCCGAACGCTCACCGCCTGGTCGCAAGCGAGGCGTGGTTCTTTTGGGCATGGTAAACTTCACCCTCAATTTCCTTTGCTCGCTTCTGGATGTCGGACGCGAGCTGGCGCGCTTTTCCGTAGTCACCAACAGCAATCGTGTCGACTCGCATGTCTTCGTGATTCAATTTTCGGAGTGCCGCATCGAGCAAAGTCAGCGGAGTCTCTTTGTCCTGATGATTGGCTTGGTAAGCCAGCGCTTTTTTTAGGTGATGGAGGATGTCCTGTTGAGACCGTTCAACCCATTTTCGGTCGTTTTGTTCGACGGAGAGCGGCTCCCCTTCGGCGTTGAAGCGGTCTTTTTGTGGAAGTTGCCCAGGAACCTCATCGCTGATCTTTATGAGTTCCTTTCGGCTCTCTTTTAACGCCGATAGTTTCGGCAACTGGCGCATAACCATGTGAATCTTGCCGAGATCTTTCAGGTGGCGCAGGCGGATCATCTTGAATGCGGCGTTCTCGATTGGGCCGATGTCATCTTCTTCCACGCCGCTCGTGAGCAGCCACTTTTGGTTTTGGAAGCAACGTTGATATGCGTGGCTGTAGTCGATAAATGCCTGCCAACGACCTTCCTTGTCTCCTGAACCCGCCGAAACGGTGCCGTAGAGTCCTTCGCGTCCAAACAATTGTAGGTAGCGATCAACACTCTCCAGCGGCGCGAGAAGTTCGTTCTCGATTTCTTTCACCGCTTGGGTGATTTCGCGATCAGGAGCGTTCGCATACCGTGGATCGTCACGAATCTGTTCTTCCAGAGTGAAGCCGAGGCTTTGCTTTCGCTTGATTGAGAGCGCACGATCGAAGCCGTAATACTCCGATTTGCCTTCGCTTTGGAGCTGATAGCGATTCTCCAGACGCTCGATTTCCAGCAGTGTCGGCGGGCCACCAGGATCTCCAGGAC
>JBAPMH010000409.1:0-1515 GCA_049278515.1 Chthoniobacterales bacterium | reverse complement strand
CGGATCGAGCCGCGCCCCAAATAGCTCTTTCCGTTGGCGTTGTCGGCGATCAGGTGCTGATTCCTTTCGAACTCCTCCCATCCAATATAGCCTTCATGGTGGCTCTTGATCAAAACCTCCCATTCGCTCCAATTCCGGCGCAGGCTTCTAATCACGCGTTTTCGGCCCCCTTCGATGGTCACCCGCGCGCCGCGCCGCCCAAAGGCATAGGCCCCCGCGTAAACGGGATTCGTCAGCATATGATGCAGCGTGTGGTAGACGGGTGTCTTCCATTCTAGCGGGCGCTGACCCGCTCCTTGGACAATGGCTGGTAGCAAGATCTGTTCTTGCCGCACCCAGACGAGTACTTGGCGAACGGTTTGCAGCTCAGCAAACTTGGAAAATACGAGATCAATCGCCTCTCGTACCCGGCGATCGGGAGCCTTCTCGATCCGATTGTCATCGGTTTTCACATAGCCCACGGCCACCGTTAGAAAGAGCTCGCCGCGCTTCGCCTTCTGTTTCATGGCTTCCATCGAGCGCTGGCGGAAGACAGAGACTTCCATCTCGCTCATCGTGCCCTTCATTCCCAAAAGCAGTCGATCGTTGGGCATCCGAGGATCATAGATGCCGTCCTCATCGACGATCAGAGTGCCGACCAGGCCACAGAACTCGAGGAGTGTGTGCCAATCACGACCATTGCGCGCCAGTCGGGAGGCCTCGATCGACAGAACGGCGCCAACCCGGCGTTCACAGATCGCAGCGAGCAACTTCTCAAACCCCGGTCGTACGATCCCGCCGCCGGACCGACCGAGATCATCATCAATAACCTGCACGTCGCTCCAGCCGAGCCGCCGCGCCCGTTCAACCAGACCGTATTGGCGTCGCCCGCTCTCGGTATTGTTCGCGACCTGGTAGGCCGTCGACTGCCGTACATAGACGATGGCGCTCCGAGCAAGATGATCAGTCGTGATCTTCGTCATGATCGCCCCCCGGCTGGTGTAATGCCCCTTCTTCCCGCTCGGCGTCCGCGCCGTTTGCTTCCGCCAGAAGGGCTTCGATCAGTGCCAGCGCCTTCGCGCGCTGAAGTGCAGGCCATTCGGTCTGCGGCGGCAGTGTGACGAACAGGTCGGATTGCAGGGGCTTCCGCTTCTTCATGGCCAAATCCTCCCGTAGGGGCGATTTCCCCGGAAGATAAAGCGACCATGATTCTGTCGAGAACCGAGCGCAGCTCGAACAAACGATTCACCGGCAACCGCGGAACTGCTACAATTCCCGTCGCGCCGGCTTCGGGCAAGGTCATCCACGCTGGCAACAAGTGGGTCGTCCCGTCAGTCCCGCGGACCAACACATGCGCCGCTCCGTAGTGTTCGTGCTCGCCGAGAATCAGAAAACTCTGCCCGGTCAGTGGATGAAACGGATACCTGACCACGACTTCGCGCGCCAGAATCCCGGCACTATGAGCCCCCTTCCGACGGCGGCGGCCGGACATGGGCAACTATCGCCACCCTCCTGCAGACCGCGAAAATGAACGAC
>JBAPMH010000408.1:0-6399 GCA_049278515.1 Chthoniobacterales bacterium | reverse complement strand
GGGGCGAACAGGGTATTGAGGGCGCGGCAAAGAAGCGTAATCTTCGTCCTATGACTCGTCGAAAATTTGTTGGAGCAACCGTGGCAGGCGGGGCTGCGATTTTAGCAGGAGGGCTATCAAGGCTGTTGTCGGCGGAATCGATGAAATTGACATTTTCATTAGGCGGCGATCTGACGGTGAACCGGATGGGGTTTGGGGCGATGCGGATCACGGGGGACGGGATCTGGGGGTGGCCGGCGGATCGGGAGAATGCGAAGAAGGTTTTGCGGCGGGCGGTCGAGCTGGGGGTGAATCTGATCGATACGGCCGACGCTTACGGGCCGGAGGTGAGCGAATTACTGATCGCGGAAGCGCTTCATCCTTATCCGAAGGGGCTCATCATCGCGACAAAGGGCGGTCATACGCGGCCGGGGCCGAATCAGTGGGTGCCGAATGGGCGGCCGGAATATCTGGCCCAATGCATCGATAAAAGCCTGAAGCGCTTGAAGCTCGATCGGATCGATTTGTATCAGCTCCACCGGATCGACCGGAATGTGCCGGTGGAAGAATCGTTGGGCGCGTTGAAGAAGGCGCAGGAGGCGGGGAAGATTCGGCACGTCGGGTTGTCGGAAGTGTCGGTCAAAGAGATCGAGCAGGCGAAAAAGGTCATGCCGATTGTCAGCATCCAGAACCGATACAACATCGAGGACCGCGATTCGGAGGAGGCGCTGAATTATTGCGAGAAAGAGAAGATGGGGCTCCTGCCGTGGGCCCCGATTGGCGGGAGCGGGGCACGTTCGCTGACGAAAGCCGGCGGGGCGCTGGAGGCGGAGGCGAAACGTCATAATGCGAGCGTCGTGCAGCTTGCGCTTGCCTGGTTGTTGCACCGGTCGCCGGTGATGTTGCCGATCCCGGGGACATCGTCGGTGGCGCACCTGGAGGAGAATGTGGCGGCGGCGAAGATCGAGTTGTCGGCGGAGGAGTGGGGCGCGATCGAGGCGATCGCGAAGCGGGGATGAATTGAACCGCGGATTACGCGGATGTCACGGATGGGGGAGGCGCTTCGCGCAGGCAGGCGAGCGTGAGCGAGGAACCTGTGCAGTTGGAGAACGCGTCGCCCATAGGGCGACGGCTACAGAATGCCGAGGGCGGTTTGGAAAGCGCCCCTCCTTGGGTGTCTCTCATGGGGCGACGGTTAAAGGTGAAGCGGAACCGGTTGCCTCTCGAATGCGCTTCGGGCATAACCAGCCGAAGCACGAATGACGAATGACGCATGACGCATGACGAAGGAATGATGAAACCCGAACTTCTTCTCGGCCTTGCCGATTATCGTCGTGCTGCGGGTGGAAAGTTGCCGAAGCCGGTCTTGGATTATTTCGAGGGCGGAGCGTTGGACGAAATCACGCTGCGCGAGAACACCGCTGGCTGGGGCAATTTGGGGAAGTGACCAGTGACGAGTGACCCACCACGGCGGGTTCGTCCGTTGGCGAACAAGTGACCAGTGGAAGGCGACAAAGAAGACGAGGAAATTGTGAGAATGGAATCGGAGCGTCTCCTTCTTAACGTTGCGGAATACGAACGAGCGGCGTGCGAATCGCTTCCGGCGGACGTTCGCGATTATTTTGCGGGTGGAGCGCTGGATGAATTTACCCTCAAAGAGAACGTCGCGTCCTGGCGACGATTGCCTCTTTATTATCGCGTGCTCGCTGGGGTGGGGGCACGGCAGCTAGAGACGACGGTGCTGGGACAGAAGATTTCCATGCCGATTTGTGTGGCGCCGACGGCATTTCATCGACTGGCGTGTGAGGAAGGTGAGATCGCCACGGCGAGGGCGGCAAAGGCGGCCGGAACGCTGTTCATCCTGAGTTCGCTCTCGAATACGCCGATGGAGGACGTGTTTGCCCAGGCCGGGTCGCCACGCTGGTTTCAGCTTTACGTTTACAAGGATCGCGACGTCACGCGGGCGCTGGTCCAACGGGCGGAGGCGGCCGGGGCGGAGGCGATCGTGCTGACGGTGGATGCGCCGGGGCTCGGGACGCGGGAGCGAGATATGCGGAATCGGTTTACCCTTCCGGCCGGACTCGCGGTGGCGAACCTCGCGCCGCTGGGAAAGGGGACAATGCCGGAGGCCAACGTGACGTTGGATCCAATTTCCGGTTCGGGGCTGGCGGCATATGTCCGGGATAATTTCAAATCGGACCTGGGGTTCGACGATCTGGATTGGCTGGGCGGTTGCACGCGGTTGCCGGTGGTGGTGAAAGGCGTTTGTCGGGCCGACGATGCGCAGCGATGTGTCGAGCACGGAGCGAAGGCGATCGTGGTGTCGAACCATGGCGGGCGGCAACTCGATGCGGCGCCGGCGACGTGCGAGGTTTTGCCGCATGTAGCCGAAGCGGTCGGCGATCGTTGCGAAGTTTATGTCGATGGCGGGATCCGGCGCGGGAGCGATGTGCTCAAGGCGATCGCGCTGGGAGCGCGCGCCGTGCTGGTGGGCCGGCCCGTTCTCTGGGGATTATGCGTCGATGGCCAGGCGGGCGCGACCCAAGTGCTGGACATTCTCCGTCGTGAACTGGACGAGGCGATGCTGTTGTGCGGCTGCACGCGGCTATGTGATATCGACCGCGCGCTTCTCGAGCCGGCACCGTCTCGCGAATGACGAATGACGAATGACGAAGGAAGGCTTGGTACGCCGATTCGGAGTTCGCTGGCACGAGCGAATCTGTCGATGGCCGGTCCAATGCGCTAAGATAGTTCCGAAGGCTTCGCCAGGGGCCCACGCTACCATGGCCGGCCCTAGCCAGAGCTCTCCGCCTTCTGACGACGGGGGATTCCGAGACTGTCGAAAATCGTCCGGGTCGCGTCGGATTTGTTGAGGGTATAGAAATGAATTCCGGCGACGTGGTTGTCGAGGAGATCGTGGCACTGTTCGAGGGCGAAATGGACCCCGACGCGGGTCACCATTTCCGGTTCGGTTTCGCAGCGCTGGAGCGCGCGCAAGAGCTTCGCGGGAAAGCGGGCGCCGCCGGCGAGCTCGGCGATGCGTTTGCAACCGCTCATGGAAGTGATGGGCATGATGCCGGCGATGATCGGGATGCGGATCCCGGCCAGCTCGCAGCGTTCGCGGAAATCGTAGAAATCGCGATTGTCGAAAAAGAGCTGGGTGACCATGTAGTCCGCGCCGGCATCGACTTTCGCTTTCAGGTGATCCATCTCAGTCAGCCGGTTTGGGGTCGCGGGATGGCCTTCCGGAAAACCGGCCACGCCGATGCCGAAGCCGCGAGGGTCGGGATGCGCTTCGCTTTCGTTAAAGCGGCGGATGAACTTCACCAGGTCGCTCGCGTTTTGGAATGCGTCGCCGGACTTGTCATAGGCGCAGCCGCGCGGCGGATCGCCCCCGAGCGCGAGGATATTGCCGATGCCGGATTTCGCATAACGCCGGACGATCCCGTCGATTTCCGCTTCGGTGTGGCAAACACAGGTGAGATGCGGAATCGGATCCAGCTTGGTCGTGTTCTTGATCCGGTCAACCAGGTCGTGGGTCAGATCCCGGGTGGAACCGCCGGCGCCATACGTAACGCTGACGAAATGCGGCATGTAGGCTTCCAGATCGCGGATCGTCTGGTAAAGGCTCTCGGCCGCTTCCGGAGTCTTTGGCGGGAAGAACTCGAACGAAAACGTGGGCGAACCCTGCCGGATGACGTCGTTGATATGCATGAATTACCTGGCCGCGTTTCGCGCTAGCCGGTCAACTTTGGACGACGCAACGCGGATTGTCGATGCCCTCGGGCGGCGCCATGCGCAATTCGCGCGCGGCCACCTGCTCAGGAGTTACGCGTGAAATGAGAGCGCACCGCGCCGACGAAAGGCGCCTCTCGCTGCGGAGGAACGCTATTTGTCGGCGGCCTGGTAGTGACCGATCTTCCATTCCCCATTTTCCCTTACGAGCTGGATCACTTCGACCCCGGCTTTTTTCTCAAACCTGGTCTTGAAGGTGACCATGTAATAACTGGGAAGGCTCGTGCTGTTCGGCGGCTCGCTCGGGGTGAAACCGTCGATCTTTCCGCGGGAGAGAACCTTGCCGCGCTCTTCCAACACTTTGCGACGCTCCGTGGTCCACTGTTCCACCGAGGAATTTTTGCGGAACAATTCAGCAGCCGCGGCGAACGTCTCCGCATATTTCCCTTTGTCCGCGAGCGAGAGCCAATGCCTCATCATCGTCTCCGATTTCTTGTAGTCCGCGGGCGAAATCTCAAGGTGGTCCCCCGCGCTGGATCGGCTGGAGAGGCCAAGGGTGAGCAGAGGAATTAGAAGGAGCGTCCGGGCAATCATGGGAAATTGTTTCATCGGCCAAGATATTTTCTCGGCCAAAAGTAAAATCAAGTTCTTTCCGCGCGGATGGCTGGCGTCCGACGCCGCTGGCGCAGACTCGCTGGCGAATTGGTGGCCGGCACCTAGAAATGCAGCATCTGCGCGGCGTCAGCGAGGGTCGTTCGGAGGTGCTCGAGATCGACGGGTTTGGGCAGAAGAGCGATCGCGCCAGATTCAGACGCCAGGTCAAAGTCAGGCACCCACGCTGAAATGAGAATAATCCGGGCCCCCGGCTCTTTCGCGAGAATGTTGCGGCAGGCAGTCGCGCCGTTCAGTTTCGCCATGCGATAATCCATCAGGACGACATCGGGCTTATGCTGATGGAAAGCCTGAATCGCTTCCAGGCCCGACCCGACGATGGCCACCACTTCGTGTTTACAATGGGTCACCAGGGCCGCGAGGCTGGTGGCGACGCTTCGTTGGTCATCGGCAATCAGAACGCGCATGCTGCGTTTTGGCAGAACTTTTCATGCCAGACGCGTGATTCGTTTTCGCCGGACGCCCAGCGGTCGCGCTGAGCGCGCGTCCGGCCCAAGGTCTCGGATTGAAACCCCTGAGTTTACTTTGCTGGTTCTTTGACGGGTTGAAAATCTGGATGACCGCTCTGCCAGAGGAGAAAGGCGTTTTGCCCGGCGAAGTTTCGGAAGGTGACGACCTTCTCTTCGGTGAAATGGCCATTGTCGTAATTGACTTTCATGAGCGCGGGATTGCCTGAGGTGCTGGCGGATTGGATCGCGGCCACAAACTTGCCGGGTTCCCAGACTGCCACCCGCGGGTCGTTCCAGCCGCCCACGCCCATCAAGGCCGGATATTTCACTCCGTTTTGAACGTGCGCGACGCCATCCATTTCATACAACGCCTTGCATTCCGTTTCGTCTTTCACACTTCCAAATTCTGGAGTGTTCACCGGGCCGTTGGGCGAAAACTCCATCCGCATGGCGTTGGCGCAGCCTACATTGCAGATAGCCGCGCGAAATAAATCCGGCCGTTCGGTGATGGCGCGGCTGATCAAAATTCCGCCAGCACTGGTGCCGGTCCCGGCCAGTTTCTCGGGCCTGGTGTAGCCCTTTTTCACGAGATACTCGGCGCACGAGATAAAATCCTTCCAGGTGTTTGGTTTGGTCGTTTTGTAACCGGCCTTGTACCAGGCCTCGCCCTTCTCGCTGCCGCCCCGCGGATGCGCGAAGGCCAGCACGACACCTCGCTTGGCGAGCGAAGAACGAATGTTGAAGTAGGGCGACGCGCTGATTCCATACGCGCCGTAGCCGTTGAGGATGCAGCTGTTCGATCCGTCCATCGGGATTCCCTTTTTGTGAATAATCGAGAGGGGAATCATGGTGCCATCATGGCCCGGCGCCTCGACCTCTTCGACAACCAGGCTATCGAATCCGGGATAGACGACGTCGCTGTTGAATGTGCTCTTGGCGAAGGTGTTCTTCTCCGCGTCCAAATCGTAGATCGTGACCGGCGCGGTCCACGAGGTAATGTTCACCAGGCAACGATCCGACCGCCAATCCGGGCAACTGCAATCGACAGTCCCGGAGAGCGGTAACTTGATTTCCTCCATCTTGCCCGTCGCCAGGTTGTATTTCACGAGCCGGCCCACGACCCCATTCGAATAAGTCACCATCAGGTAATGCCGGCTCTTGGCGATGGACTGGACCGAGTCCGCCGCTTCGGGAATCACCGTCTCGGCATGCGCCCAGTCCGGATGTTTAACATTCGTGCGCACCACCTTGTACTTCGGCGCGCCGGTATGCGTGATCGCATACACAAAGTCGCCGTCGAACGCCATGCCACGAACGAGATTATCCGACTGCTGGCAGAGCACGTTCCATTTGATTTTCTGGCTCTTCATTTCGGCAACGGGCGCATAAAAAATCCGCAGCTCACTTTGCACAGTCTGCACCTGGCCGATCAGATAGTGCGGGTACGACTCATCAATCGACACGTTGGGAAATTCCTTCGGCGCAATGCCCAGGTCCGGATAGCTTTCGTTGCTGAAGAAGTCTGTGTCGGTGGCGAAATCGCTCCCCAGTTTGTGCAACCGCG
>JBAPMH010000407.1:0-14364 GCA_049278515.1 Chthoniobacterales bacterium | reverse complement strand
GTTTTCCATCATTGGAGGGCGGGGCCGAAGGCGGAGCGGCTGGATCGGTGACTGCGGGCGGCGTATTTACCACCGGCGGGGCGGCCCGTGGCGGAATCCGTTTCGGCGCAACAGTGGGAGGGACAGGAGCAGGCGCGGTCTCGCTCACCGGCGGCGTGATAGGTGGTTTCGGCCGCGGCACGACCGTGGGCTGGGTGGCTGGCGGCGTGAGAGCCGGCTTCAGCCGCGGCACGGCCGTGGGTTGCGTGGCTGGCGGGGCAAGGGATGGAGCTGAAACCGGCGGCGGAGTATTCAGCGAAACCGGTGGACCTTTTCGGGGTGGCTGCACGGGAGCCGTATGCTCAACCGCGGGCGGCGATGGAGGAATCGAGGCAGCCGGCGCTGGTTTGTTTGGCAGTGGCCTGTTTTTTCGTGCTTCCTCCAGCCTGCGTAACTTCTCCGCCTTGTCAGCGGCAGCCGGGTCCGTAAGAGGCGCGACGGAAGGCGACGCTCTCAACGAAACGGGTGGAGAAGGTCTGACGACGGGCAAAACCGCCGCGCTTGGAGAGGGCGACACGGCGGGTATTGCAGGCGTAGCCGTCGGCGCCACGACCGGAGTGGGCGAAGGCGGCGCCACTGGCGCCAGGGTCGCCCTTGGAGTGATTGACGGCGATTGCCGCACCCTGGGAGTCGGAGAAGCCGTAGGAGCCAATGTTGAACTAGGGCGGGCAGTCGGCGCGACGGTGGCGATTGGGGCCGGCGATGCGGTAGCCGCAACCGCCGGGGTGGCGGCTGGCACCGCTGTCGCACTTACTGCGGGAGCATTTCCGGTATCCGACGGCTTCACGAATTTTTTCGGCGGCGCGTTCGGAGGCGGCGTGGCTTCCGCCCTCATCTTGGCGCGAGTCCGCTCTGCGGCAGATCGGTCTGCGACAGCGGACCAGCCGTTATCAACCGTGGCATCAGACACTTTTTCCCTAATGCTCCGTGGGCGACGAACCCCAGGAACGTTCCGGAACTGCGGCACTGCGACGTCGATCTCATCGCCGCGGACTGTTGCGGACCGAAGCTCGGTGTTGATGTCGGAATGACGGCGGAGACGATATCGTTCCATCGGCTGGCGACTGCGCGCCCGGATCTCGTCGAAATTCGGTCCCTGGTTGATGATGATCGTGTTCGAAAAGGTGATATTCGTCACATTAATCGTCGCATTGACGATCGTGACGTTCTCCTGGGCGGGAACCAACGACCGGCGCACGTGAGGCGCACCGAATTCTTCGCCGCGGACAAATGCATACTGATCGGGGCCGATATCGTAATAGTTGTCGGCCCAATTGTGGATTCCCTGGCGACGATCGAACCGCGCTTCCGGGGGCAAAGGAGCCCAGCCGACGTACTCCTTACTGGTGCGCCAGGAAACCCAGGCCGGCGCCCATTCGTTGCCCGGCACCCAAACCCAACCGACCCGCCGTAAACGAAGCCAGCGACCGTAGTGGTAGGTTGCCCACCCGAACGATTCGTCCGAAATCCAGGTCCACCCCGCGTCAGAATAGGCCCAACGTCCTTCGGTGTACGGGCGCCAATCCCGCGACTCTTCGGCTTCCCGCGGTTGCCAGACATAACCGTAGTCGGCTGTCTCGCGCCAGGCGCCATAGGGCTCGAGTTTCTCGTAGAACGTGCCGTAGGATTCAGCCGAAACCGTTTCAGAACGCGTCTCGGATGTTTCGCTGGTCGTCTCCTCAGATGAGGTCACCGGCGGTTCTTCTGCCGGGGGCGCCGCCGTGGCAGCTTCTTTGGCGGCGAGAGCCTTTTCACGCGCGTCCAAGTCGGCCTGTTGTTGAGCGAGACGCGCTTTCTCATCCGCCTGTCGCTCAGTCGCCAGACGTTCCTGCACCTGGCGTTCCACTTCCGCCCGTCTTTCCTCCTCGGTTTGTTGCTTCTGGCAGGCAATACCAAAGGCCAGAGCGGCGATGAGCGGTAAAAGGAAATACTTCTTCATGGTGAGTTTAGACATGGATGCGCAATGGTTATTCGATGTAAATGCCACTCCGGCTGCATCCGGCGACAGGTTGGGTCAATTTCCAGCCGACCGGGGCGCCGGCGTGGCGGTCGGGACCGGGACGATCGTTAGCTTTTCAATCCTTCCGTGCCGTGATTTTTGCACGTTCGCATAAACAGCGACCAGGGCCGTCCCGACGAGAATGATAGTCATCAGCCTCAGGCCGAAGCGCGGCGCTCGTGAACTATCCGCCGCTTCTTCCTGTTCCGGAGCTTGCACAGCGCACCGTCCGCCGCGCCGGAGAAGTGCGCAAGCAGCTCAATCGATCGTGAGAGCGGCGATCGCGTCCATCACCCGCTGACTCAAGCGCAGGTAGAGATCTTTGCCCGCGGGCTCAAGATCGGCCGCGCTGAAATGGAGCGGCTCGCCCACGACAACGGTGACCGGACGAAAACAAGGCCACTTCTGTCCGATCGGCCAGGCGTCATGTGCGCCGAAAATTCGTATCGGCACGACCGGCGCGAGCGTCTTGGCGATGACGAGCCCCAGCCCAGGCAGGACCGGTTGGAGGAGGCCATCCGGCGAGCGTTGCCCTTCGGGAAAAACCAGGGTCCCCTCGCCCGCTTTGAGGATTCGAATCAAGGCCTTGAGCGCCGTCCGGTCCCTGCCGGTTTCGGAATCGACCGGGATCACATTGAGCTTCGGCAGGAGCCAGCCAAGAATCGCCCCGTCCAGCAGACTCCTGCGCGCGAGGAAATAGATTCCCCGGTCCGAGGCGCTCCCGGCAAACGGCGGGTCGAGAAAACTTTGATGGTTCGCCGCGAGAATCACCGGGCCGTGATTGATCATCCGCTCCCGATGCACGTAACGGAGCCGGAAAAAAATCCGGCCAATCACTTTGATCAGATGGTAGCAGACCCAGTAGTAAGGATTCAAAATACTTAGCGAATTAACGACTTAGTGAATTAGCGAATGATGGTCGGTAATCGTTAATTCGCTCACTCGCTAATTCGCTAATTAATTTCCAGCCCTTTCATTTTCAATCGCCTAACGATCTCGGCCACCACTTCATCGATCGTCAGATTCGAGCTGTCGATCACATGCGCATCGGGAGCGACGACAAGGGGGGACGCCGTCCGGGAGGAGTCGGCCTGGTCGCGGGCGGCGATCTGATCGCGTAATCCCTGGGCCTGGCGGCGGCGCAGGCGGACCTCCGGCGATGCGTCGATATAAAACTTATAGGGGGTCCGGGGAAAAACGACCGACCCGATGTCCCGTCCTTCCATCACGACGTCGTGGTCGTGGGCATAGGCACGCATCCTGTCGACCAGGACTTCCCGGACCCGCGGAACCTTGCTCACGGAAGAAACGGCTTCGTTCACGCGCTCACCGGAAAGATGTTTGGACGGATCCACCCCGTTGATCAAAATGAGCGAGCCGCCGGGACCAAGTGTGCAATCGAGGCGAGTCGCTTCGAGAAGATTTGCAATCGCAGCCGGATCCTCCGGGGGCACCCCCTGTTCCAATACGTGCCAGGTGACCGCGCGATACATCGCTCCGGAATTCACATATTCGAAACCGATCCGCTGCGCGAGCTCGCGCGCGACGCTGCTCTTTCCGGACGCGGCCGGGCCATCGATCGCCACGACGCGATGGGGAGAATTCACGGCAGGAAAACGAGCGGAATTTCGTCTACCCGGGCGCAAGCAGTCTGCCTGCGTTTTTTCATTCTTCCTCGGGCTTCGTCGGCGTAAGCGAGCTGATGACCGGAGTGGTCATGCGCACTCTTTTTGAGTTCACGAATTCATCCAGCGCCTTCTCGAAACCCGGATACGATTCGCGAACGCACTCAACGTCCTGCACAATCGTTTCGCCGTCCGCAAACATCCCGGCAATGGCAAAAGCCATGGCAATGCGATGATCGCCGAAGCTGGCCACGCGCGCGCCCCGGAGCTCCGCGCGGCCATGAATCTCGAGTCCATCGGCCAGCTCCACGACCTGCGTGCCCATGGCCCGCAAATTGTGCGCGATCGCCGCGATGCGGTCCGTCTCTTTCACCCGCAGCTCTTGAGCCTGGCGAATGATCGTTGTCCCTTCGGCCAGCGCGCCGGCCACGGCAAGGATCGGCAGCTCATCGATTAATTGCGGGATCTCTTTACCTTGGATCACGGTCCCCTTGAGCGGCGCGCCCGTCACTTCCACGGTCCCGCGCGGTTCCATTTGCTCGACCTCCTCGACCGCTTCGCGCACCTGCGCTCCCATCCGGACAAGCACGCCGAGCAGGGTCGTGCGAGTGTCGTTTAATCCCGCCTGGCGCACGAGCAAATGGCCACCGGGCTGCGCTGCCGCCGCCACCAGCCAAAAAGCAGCCGATGAAATGTCTCCCGGAATCGAGAAATCGCGCGATTCCGGAGTTTGATCACCGAAAATACTGATCGCTCCATCCTCGTCCCGCACCGTTCGGACAAGGAAATAGTTCAGCATCAGTTCCGTGTGGTTCCGGCTGATGGATGGCTCGCGCACCGTCGTTTTCCCTTTTGCAAAAAGGCCGGCAAGAAGCAGGGCGCTCTTGACCTGCGCACTCGCGATCGGCAAGTCGTGGCGTGCTCCCTTTAATTTCACACCGTGAATCTTCACGGGAGCGCTTTCATTAGGCCCTTCGGCCGTGATGTTCGCACCCATTTTCCGGAGGGGAAGTATTACGCGATCCATAGGGCGCGCCGACAAGGTCGCGCCGCCCACGAGCACGCTATCGAACTTTTGCCCGGCCAGAAGTCCGGCAAGCAAACGCATGGTGGTCGCCGAGTTGCCGCAATCGATCTCCCCGGCCGGTGCCGTGAGAAGCCGTTTTTTTCCGTGGACCACCAGCATATCCGGCTCCGGATGCTCGATCTTGATTCCAAGAGCCCGCAGAGCCTGGACGGTGCGCAGGCAATCGTCGCTCGGGAGAAACCCTCGCAAGACACAGACGCCGTTCGAGAGCGCGCTGATGATGACGGCGCGGTGCGAAATGCTCTTATCACCGGGCACGGTGATTTCCGCTTCAATTCGGGGTGCGCGCTTAACGCGAAATTCCATACGGCTCTATTATTATCGGTTCCAGTGAAGCTATCGCGCCGGGGGCAGGATCGCGATGGCGACGGTCAGCATCGGGACAATCGACAACGTTGTCCAGCGCGGCGACTCTTCCTCTTGCGCTATTCCTGCCTCTTCTCTCTCGCATCGCTCTTAGTTCAGAGGAAGCGGCAGAGGGAGAGGAAGATTAGATCAGGGCACCAAAAAGATTTTTTGGGTGTAGGGATCCTTAACTTCGGTTCCCGGCGGAAATCCGCGCACGTCAACGTAACCTGAATTAGGGGCGTAAGGGCTCGTGACAAAGCCGGGTTTATTCGGAACCGGAATTCCGTAGGGAATGTCGCCTTTGGTCGGCTTAACCACAGCAGCCGTAGCCGCGGGTTGCGGGGCAGGTTCCTGGACAGTGGGTTGTTCGGGAGGCGGCGGGCCGGCGTTTTGATCGTAGGGCTGCGGCGGCGGCGGGTATTGCGACGGAGTAGTGGGGGGGTATTTGGATGGTCCATGACGCGTCGAGCGCACTGGCGGCTCATCTTCGCATGCGGAAAGAAAAGCAAAGGCACCGAAAAGAAAGAGCGAAAGCGAAAGTTTCATAAGTGATTTCGACGACAGTGAATCCGTTGTAATTCATTGTGGGGCTGCTGACAATCGCTATTTAGCAGGGATACCCCCTCCCGTTAATCCGGGCCCGCCCCAAAAATCCGCTCCTATTCCGCCGGAGGAAAAAATACAGTTCCGCGATACGTTCATTTCGAATCAAAAGAAACGGTGACAAAGAAACCTGCCGAGCAAATCCTGATTGCCGACGATGATGCGACCAGCCGCAAGCTGCTTTCGCGCATCCTGACAAGAGCGGGCTTCTCCTGTGCCGAGGCGCCGGATGGAATCGAAGCGCTGAAATTATTGCACTCGGATCCCCCTTCGCTGCTCCTCCTGGATTTTGACATGCCGGGGATGGATGGCGCGGAAGTCTTAAAGCGCCTGCGCGGGGACCCGAACGCTACGATTGCTCAAATTCCCGCGATCATGCTGACAGGCCACGGGGGCGAGGAGAGCGAAGTGCTTTGCCTGGAAGCGGGCGCGGACGATTTCGTAACGAAACCGATCAACCAGGCGGTTTTGCGCGCGCGAATCGAGACGCAATTGCGCCTTCGTTCCATGCGCAGCCAATTGCAAAAGCAAAACGACGAACTCGAAGCCTGGCGGCGCAATCTGGAACGCGACCTGGCTGCCGCCAGACTGACCCAGCAATCGCTTATCCCGCAAAAGCCGCTGGTCCTGCCAGGCTGGGACATCGCTGCGGTCTACCGGCCGGTCATTCAGGTTGGCGGCGATATCTACGGCTGGCTCCGGATGGCGGACGGCCGCACCTTGTTCTGGATCGCCGATGCCACCGGACACGGCGCATCCGCCGCCCTGCTCACCACTCTGGCCAAACTCTTGTTCCACCACGGGACTGCCGAACATCACGCGCCGGTCAAAATCATGGAAGCGGTGAATAACGATTTCCGCACTATTTTCAGCGCGCGCTCCTTTATGACCGCGATGTGTGTCGCGCTCGATCCATTGACCGGTCGGGCCAGCGTGGTGGGCGCGGGACACCCGCCTCTCCTGGTCGCGCGCAGCGGAGGTCGGACGGAAGCGATTGCCTCGTCGGCGCCTCCGCTTGGTTTGCTGGAGCGCTCTGAATTTATCGAAACCGTCGTCGACCTGGAACCCGGCGATGCGTTTTTTCTCTACACCGATGGGATTTACGGATCGGGGCACGACGAAAGTCCGCGGCTTTCTTCAAGCCGGATCGCCGAGATGCTGCAACCCATGGCCGAAAATGCGCAGGCGCTCCTCACCCGAGTTGTGGAGCAGGCCGGACTCAATGAGGGGGGCAAAGCATCGGCCGACGACGTGGCGGCGGTCGCCGTGCGCCGAAAAGGGTGATCGGAAAATCGTTTAAATCGCTAAAATTAATATTGCCCTCCTACGAGCGAAGGATTAATCAGCCTTTATGCCGAAAACCAAAGCCAAAAAGACTCCTTCAAAACGTAAACCGAACGCCGCCTTCATGAGACCGGTGCAGCCCGACGATAAACTTGCCGCAATCGTCGGCTCCAAGCCGCTCCCACGTTCCGAGCTCACCAAGAAACTCTGGGACTACATCAAGAAGAACGGTTGCCAGGATAAGAAAAAACGCACCATGATCAATGCGGACGATGCGCTCAAGCCGGTCTTCAACGGCAAAAGCCAGGTCAGCATGTTCGAGATGACCAAACTGGTCTCCGGACACATTAAATAATCTAAATCTTTCGGTTGGTTTTTTAGCCCGGCGCAACCCGCCGGGCTAGTTTCGTACTTGAAGTGCGCCGTGATTTCGCGGCGTCGCGTCGCCACAGGTTTGCGAAATGAGGCAAACTGCGAGAAGCTCCGGCGTGAAAAACCTGCGCTTGTTGCTTCCTGCCGTGGTCATCGCCGCGGCCCTGGCGGTCTCGTGCTCGAAAAAAGAAGAGCCGGTGGAAAGCAGCACGACGTTGGCTGTTTCGGATTCCGCCAAGCCAGGGTGGCTCACCAGTTATGAGCAGGCGCAAAAAGAAGCCCTCACGGGCAACAAGCTCCTCCTCATGGACTTCACCGGCTCCGATTGGTGCGGCTGGTGCGTTGCGCTCGACAAGGAGGTTTTCTCAAAACCGGAGTTCAAGGAGTACGCCAAGAAGAATCTCGTCCTTCTCGAGCTTGATTTTCCGAAAAGGAAAAAGATGCCGGCCGGAATCGTGAAACAGAACCAGCAACTGGCGATGAAGTATCAAATCATGTCGTTTCCCACCGTCGTGGTTCTGAACGGCAGCGGCCAGGTCGTGGGCGCACTGGGTTACGTCCCAGGAGGCCCCTCGGCGTGGATCGCGGAGCTGGAAAAACTTCGGAACGGCTAAATCAATTCGCGTTCGTCTTTTCGAACGTGTGTTGAAGGGCGTCGGCCAGTTCCGAGCGCGTAAACGGTTTCGGCAGGGCGCCGCGAAAACCGTAGGCCAGAAATTCGGACAAGGCAGCTTCGTCGGAATAACCGCTGCAAATGATGGCATTCACTTTTGGATCCATTGAGCGCAAGCGCTCGATAGTGGCCACGCCGCCCATCCCACCGCGGACCGTCGCATCGAGAATTACCGCCTGGAAATGCTCTCCGCGGCGCAAGGCCCGCTCGTAAAGCCGAATGGCTTCCAGGCCATCCGGAACGGCCGTCACTTCGTAGCCCAGCGTCCCGAGAAGCTGGGAAGTCAATTCCCTGATCGCCGCTTCGTCGTCCATCACCAGAATTCGCTGGTGATTGTAATGAAAAGGGAGGCCGGCTGGCCGCGCGTCAGAAGGCGAAATCATGCGTTCGCTCGCCCGCAGGTAAAAGGCGAAAACCGACCCTTCCGGAGACGAATTCTCCAGGAGAAGCAGGCCGCCGTGTTTTTTCACGACCGAGTAGCTGATGGCCAATCCAAGACCAGTGCCGGTATCCTTGGTCGTGAAATACGGATCGAAAATTCTTGCCTGCAAATCCTCGGAAACACCGGGGCCGCGGTCGGTAATGGAAACCTTCAAGTAACGGCCCGCCGGCAAAACGGCATTTCCATCGTCTTCGATAACCACATTTCTCGCCCGGACCCGGACCGTTCCACCCGAAGGCATCGCTTCGCGCGCATTGAGCATGAGAGCATTTACGACTTGCTCGATTTGGCCCGCATCCACTTCTGCCTTCCAGAGGTCGACCGCGATGTCGAAATCCGCGCGCAGGCTGGATCCATAAAGTGCAAACTCGGCGGACCGCTCCAGCAGCTCGCCGATAGACACGACCTTCTTGAGGGGCGCGCCCCCTTTCGAAAAGGTCAGCAGTTGACCTGACAAATGAGCGGCATGTTGGGCGGCCTGGCCGGCCTTGGAGAGGAACCCGAGGAGGCTTCCGGAATCGGCCGGCGCTTCAATCTGGGCGAGCCCGATGTTGCCGGAAATGACTGTGAGAATGTTGTTCAGATCGTGCGCAATTCCGCCGGCGAGCGTCCCGAGCGATTCGAGCTTGCTGGTGGTCAACCGCTCCGTTTCGGTTTTCTTTCGTTCGCTGATATCGCGAATAAAGACGGAGACCCCGCCGTTGCTGGGATAGGCGTGGACATCGTACCAGACCTTGCCGGCAGAATCGCCCGCCTCGAATTCCATGGCCACTTGCTCCGCCAGGACCTTCTCGTAATTGGCCTGAAAGACCGAGCCAACCAGCTCGGGAAATCTTTCCCAAAGGAGGCCGCCGATCAGCTGGTCGCGCTTTCGCTTGACGATCGATTCGGCCGCGGCGTTTGCGTAGGTAAGTTTCCATTCGGAATCGACCGCAAAAAAACCGTCCGTGGTCTTTTCGAGAATGTTCGTCATCGTCCGGGCGGATTCCTGCAACGCGGCCCGCGCCTGATTGCGTTCCTGAAGCTCGCGGATCTGGCGCTCGGCGACGGAAATTCGGACATTCAACAGCCCGACATCGAGCGGCTTTGTGAGATAATCGTTCGCACCTGCCTCCAGGGCCTGTTCAAGGTCGGCGGTATCCGCTCGGGCGGTCACCAGCAAGATAAACATCTCGTCGCCTTCCGGCTTGGCCCGCAGTTGCCGGCACAAATCCACCCCGCTTTTCCCGGGCAACATCCAATCCAGGATCAGAAAGGGGAAGCTTCCCGCGGCCAGGGCCGCTTCGGCTTCTTCGGCGGTGGCGACAGCTGTAACTTCATGGCCCCGCTTGGCGATGAGTCGCTGCAGGTTCCGCCGGCTTCCCGGGTGATCTTCGACGAGCAAAATGTTCATTTTAGGAGAAGCCAATCCGCGTCCAGCGCCGGTGTGGCCGCGCGCGGGCGCCCCGCTCCGCTCGGGCGAAGCGAGTTATCCTGGTTTCTTTAGCAGGATAATTGCCAAATCGCGGGTTATGTCCGGTAACAGCCCTTGGATTGACATTCGTTTTCGCGGCCTGATCCGGCCCCATTCTGCCTGAGATTGAGGCTGCGGGTTGCTTGCGTTGCATGCCCTCTCTGCTAGATAGACCGGAGTTTTGGTCCAGCCTTTGCCATTCATGTTTTTCGCACGGTCGCTCGCCTTCATTTCGGTTTGCTTTTTGGCATTCCAAGCCGCTTCCGGGCAGGAGCCGAAACCCGCTCCGCCCGCGGAAAAGTCGGCTTCCCCCGCTCCGAAGCCGAAGCCTCCGGCAACCCCGGCGGAACCCGCCTACACCTTTAATTCGGTCCACGTGGACGGCCCCTACATCGCGTTGACCTTCGACGACGGACCGAATGCCACTCTCACCCCCAAACTTCTCGACCTCCTGGCGGCCCGTCACCTGAAAGCCACATTCTTTGTCGTGGGCCAAAACGCGGCCGATCACCCGGACATTCTCAAGCGCGCCGTCCGCGAGGGACACGAAATCGCCAATCACTCCTGGTCGCATCCGAACCTCGGCAAAATGTCGGACGAAGCGGTCCGGCGCGAGCTTCAGAAAACCGATGACGCCATTTCCGCCGCAATCGGGAAGCGCCCGACCTTGATGAGGCCACCCTATGGCTCGATCACGGCGCACCAAAAACGCTGGATTCACGATGAATTTGGTTATCGCATCATCATTTGGGACGTCGATCCGCTGGATTGGAAACGGCCCGGGCCGGCAGTCGTCACCAGCCGTATCCTGAAGGAGACGCATGCGGGTTCGATTGTCCTGGCGCATGATATTCATCCACCCACGATCGAAGCCATGCCCGCGACGTTCGATCAGCTCCAGAAGAAGGGCTTCAAGTCGGTCACAGTCACCGAATTACTTTCGATGGCGACTCCCCTCCCACCCAAGGCTTCCCCCTCCCCCACGATGGTGCCGCGGGCGGTCCCGGCGACCACCCCCACTCCGGTTTCCACTCCGTCCGTTACGGCAACGACTCCCGGTGGTTAAGCGGCCGGCATGATAGCCGATAATTATCTGCAGCTTCGAACCGAGCTCGAATCTGCGCTCGGGAAGCTTTTGCGCCTATGCGTCGAAATGCGGCGGGACCCGGCCACGCTCGATACTCTCCACGGTTTGTTGCTGGACATCCGGGAACCGTTGCTTTTTGTCGTCGTCGGTGAAGTCAAAGCCGGGAAATCCTCGCTCCTCAACGCGCTTTTTGGCCGGGAATTCGCGAAAGTCGACGTCCGGCCGGCCACCGATCGGGTCTACATCTTTCGCCACGGCGCCGAGGAAAAATCCGTCGAAATTTCGCCGCAATTGACGGAGCGCTACCTTCCGATCCCCTTTTTGCACGACTTCAACGTCGTGGACACGCCGGGAACCAATACCATGGTCCCCGAGCATCAGAGCATTACCGAGAGCTTCGTTCCCCGGGCCGACATCGTTCTCTTTGTCTTTTCGGTCGTAAACCCCTGGTCGCAATCCGCCTGGGACCTTTTGAATTTCGTCCAAAAGAAATGGCTCAAGAATGTCGTCTTCGTCCTGCAGCAGGCGGATCTGCGGGATACCGGCGAGATCGAAATCATTCATCGCCATCTCCAGGACACGGCCACCCAAAAACTGGGCTTCGCGCCTCCGATTTTCCCCGTCTCAGCTCGCAAGGCATTGCTGGCGCGCACGACGGGGATCGACAAGGAACAGCTCTGGCGGGAGAGCGGATTTGGACCGCTGGAGGAACAAATCAATCATACCGTCACCGAGTCCGGCGTCCGGATTTTGAAGCTCAAGTCGACGGCGAACGCGGCCGGCGTAATCCTGGGCGAAGTCGCGGACGAAATTTCCGGGTCGGTCGAAACAATCCGGCGCGACGAAAGACATCTTGGGCGGGTCAACGAATTCCTCCAGGCGCGAAAGGACCAGACCTTGCGGCAGGTTGCGGGATTTCTCCGGGGGGTCGAACAAGCCTGCCGGGAAGGCGCGCGCCAGGGAACGCGATTGCTCGAGGAAAAACTGTCGTTCTGGCGCACCTGGCGGCTCGTCTGGAGCAGGGAGCAATGGCAGCACGATTTCCAGACGGAAGTGGAAGCGAAGCTGCGTCAAACGATCGAGCCCCAGGTGGAAAACGCTGTCCAACTGCTGGAGACCGATCTGCGCAGTCTCTGGCCGCAACTCCAGGATACGATCGAGGCGCAGTTCGCTTCCGAGGGAAAAAATCGAGTGCGGAAGACGAATCCCGATTTCGCCCGGCAACGGCGCGAGCTGCTCCAGTCGATTGAGTTGACGCTGGTCGAGCGAGTCGCGGGGAAGGCTGTAGAAGAACAACTTGCCCGCATGTTTCGCGAGACAGCCGCGTGGCTGCGTCTGCCCGCCGGGGTGGCGGCGGCGGGCGGGATCATCACCGTCATCGTGGCGATGAGCAGCGCCTCGGTCGCGGATGTAACCGGTGTGCTTGCGGCATCGGCCGCCGTGATCGGGACCATCGTCGCGTTCGCGCAGCGCCGGAAAATCCTGTCGGCTTATGAGAAAGCGATGGACACGAAACGCGAAGAACTGATCCATGCCATCGAGCAACAGATGAAGCACGCCATCGATCTTTTTTACAAAGATATCGCAGTAGCCTTTGAGCCTCTGGCGGCTTTTTGCACCGCCGAGCGCAAGCGCTGCGAACCGCTCCTGGAACAAGCGGAGAGCGTGAAAGACTTGTTCGGCGGAATCAGTCAGCGGCTCGGCGCCTAGTCCGTCATCCTGAGCGGAGCGACAGCGTAGTCGAAGGACCCCGTCGCCCTACGAGCGATATCGATCTGGTAAAAAAACGGAGTCTTTCGACTCCGCTGTCGCTCCGCTCAAGATGACAAAAGCGGGCCCGACGCCCTACTCTTTTTTCTTCTTGTCGGGGGTCTCCTGAGCGACTTTTTGTTCGCTCTGCCGCTTCGCGATGACGAAATGGTTGTTGTCCCCGTAATTCCGCCAGGGTCCGGGCGGGACATCGCGCACTTCAACGAACTGCCAGTCGGTCACGTCGGTCGGCGAGAGGCCCAGATAATCGCGGACGGCCGGAGAGACATCCAGCCCGGCGCCGCGGTTGAGATTCGGCTTGGGCCGCTCGTTCTGGAAAACGTATTGGAAGTGATCGGTTCGGAACGGGCCGCAATCTTCCCACTGACAATAAGCGGTTCGGTTGCCTTTCCGGACGGCGATCCAGCGATCTTTGCAGACAGAGCGCCCGGGTTCGGTATAGGCCTGCTTGAACCAGGGAATGACCAGGGCCGCTTCGGGTTTGAACTGCCCGTGCGTCACATCGTTGTAGGGCAACGCGCAATAAAATGGGTTCTGCCGGGGGGTAAACGAAACGGGGATGTAGTTCCGCCGTGAGCCCGCGTCCGGGGTGTCAAAGCCGCCGTAGTTGGAGGTCCAATTCGCGTCCCAGGAGCTTTTGACATTCGGAACCGGGTTGTTGCCGCCCGCGGCTTCGCCGATCCAGAAGACCGTGGTCACGATATTCGTCTTCCAGGGAAACCGGGTCATGCTCGCGCGGGAGGTCGTGGGAACGAAGACCTGGGGTTCCACTTTCAGGAGGGCCTGCTCCCGCAGCTTCATCGCATACTTGGCGAAGTCCGCGCTGCTCTCGTACGGTGACTGCGCGCAGACGGGCAGCGCACTCACCAGAAGCAGGGGAAGAAGGGCGAAAAATCTTCTCATTGAGACAGTTGGCACGTGATTTAGGCGAAAAGTGACTGTTAGGCAAGGGCTTTCCCTTCGCGGTCCGGGCAGCTCTTTTCGGCACTCCATCTTTAGCAACAACCACGCCAGCAGGATCAGGTCCGGCTCACCAGGGTGTCGCGTTTAAAACGCTCTTCGGACAGCTCGGGATAGTCCAGGGTAAAATGCAGTCCCCGGCTCTCCTTCCGGCTCAGAGCCGAATCGACGATCAAGGCGGCTACCGTGGCCAGATTGCGCAGCTCCAGGAGATCCACCGAAACCTTGAAATTCCAGTAAAACTCACGGATCTCGCGTTGCAGGTTGCGAAGGCGGGAGCTGGCCCGCTGAAGGCGTTTCTCCGTCCGGACGATCCCCACGTAATCCCACATCAGGCGGCGGATTTCATCCCAGTTGTGATAGATCACGACCAGCTCATCGACGTTTTGCACGTTCCCCGACTCCCATTCCGGCAACGAAATGGTGCGGGCGGCATGAGAGGTCGGCTGTTCGCGCAGCAATGCTTCACAAGCCCGATGCGCCATGACAAGCCCCTCCAGCAAAGAATTGCTGGCCAGCCGGTTCGCCCCGTGCAGCCCGGTGCAGGCCACCTCGCCGATTGCATAGAGACCTGGCAGCGTCGTCGCTCCGTTCACATCGGTCCTGACGCCGCCGCATTGAT
>JBAPMH010000406.1:0-2568 GCA_049278515.1 Chthoniobacterales bacterium | reverse complement strand
GGACTGCGGCTCACGGGCCGGCGCAATCGGCACGAAAAGCAGGACGACGGCTAGAGCGGCGAAGCGGTTGATCACAGCTTGAACAAAGGCCAAGGAGCGGCGGTTTACAAACCGCCGTGTTTTAACTGTAGCGACGCCGCTGTGTCGCCGTTGACGGCCTTGAATTGCAATTGGCGCGTCTCTACGGCGACAGAGCGCCGTCGCTACAACAATGAGGTTGTCGGCGGTTTGGAAAGCGCCGCTCCTTGTTTTCTGTTTTCGCGCGCGACTGAAGCGGATTAGATTCGGCGCGTGAGTTATCAGGTTTTCGCGAGAAAATATCGGCCTCAGACTTTCGACGATCTTGTCGGCCAGGCGCACGTGACGCGGACGCTCAAGAATGCCGTCGAACAGAATCGCCTTGCCCACGCCTACCTGTTTGTGGGGCCTCGCGGAATCGGGAAAACCTCAACGGCGCGAATTCTGGCCAAGGCGCTCAACTGTGTGAACGGCCCAACGGTCACCCCGTGCGGTGTCTGCGACAGCTGCAAGGAAATCACGGGAGGAAACAGCCTCGACGTCCTGGAGATTGACGGCGCGAGCAACAACGGCGTCGAACAGGTGCGCGAGCTGCGCGACAACGTCCGTTACGCGCCCAGCAAAGGACATTTCAAGATCTACATCATCGACGAAGTGCACATGCTCACCTCGGCGGCGTTTAACGCGCTCCTCAAGACGCTCGAAGAACCGCCGCCGCACGTGAAATTCATTTTCGCGACGACCGAGCCGCAAAAAGTTTTGCCGACAATTCTCAGCCGCTGCCAGCGCTTCGATCTTCACCGCATCCCGGCGAACCTGATCGCGCAACATCTTCAATTCATCGCGGGCAAGGAAAAGATCGCGCTCGATCCGGCCGCGGCCCACGCGATCGCGAAAGGCGCGGACGGCGGATTGCGCGATGCGGAGTCGATGCTCGATCAACTCGTCGCCTTTTGCGGCGAGACTATTGCCGAATCCGATGTCCTCAATGTGTTCGGATTCACGAGCGAACAAACCGTTGCGAATTTCACCGGGAAAATTCTTCGCGGCGAAACCTCGGGCGCCCTCGATCTGCTCCATGCCGAAGCTGAGAACGGCAAGGACATGATGAAGTTGATGTCCGATCTGATTTCCTATTTGCGGGACCTGCTCGTCGGCAAAGTGAAACCGGAAGCGCTCGCGGAGGACTTGAATCCCGACCTGCAAGAGTCACTCGAAAGCCAGGCGGCGCTGATTGAAACGGATCGGCTCCTCGAATTGATCGATCAATTTGCGGCCGCGGAAGGGCGGATGAAATGGGCGCCAAACAAGCGGCTCCACTTCGAGGTAGCCGTCATCAAGGCGATCCAAACTCTGAGCCAGGTAACATTGAACGAGGTCATCGAGAACCTGGCCGCGTTACGGAATGGAAAGGCGCCCGCTGTAGCCGGGATCGCTGATCCCGGCCCGCGGCAAACGAAGACGAAGACAATCGAGAAAGTCGCGGAGGTGCCGAAACACGCTGAGGGTGCGAAGCCGGCCGAAGCTCCGAAACCGGCCGGGGTCACCGACCCCAGCTCCAGCAAGATCCAGGAACAACCTGCGATGGATTTCAACGAAGCGTGGCGGAGGACCGTGGAAAAAGTGCGCACCACCCGACGCCTGATCGCGGGTTGGGTCGAGGCGGGAACGGCGCTGGGCGTCGAAGGCCGCTTTCTGGTTGTCGGGTTTCCGCCCGAACAAAAATCGGCGATGGAATCGCTTTCTATTCCGAAAACCCGCGATTACATCGACGCTATTTTGAAAGAAGTCAGCGGGCAGGATTGGAAGGTAAAGTTTGTGGTCAAGGAAGGGCTGCCGGTTCCCGCGCCCGTCGAAACCGCCGCGCCTAAAAAGCCGGAGACACAAGAGACCTTCCAGGACGACCCGCTCATTCGCGAGGCGCTGGAGATTTTCAAAGGTGAAATTAAGACCGTGACGGACTAACTCCGAAAGTTTTCGCAAGGAGACCATTTATGAATCTGAACAAGTTGATGAAGCAGGCGCAAAAGATGCAGGAGCAGATGGCCAAGACCCAGGCCGAGCTCGAGGACAAAACGGTCGAAGTCCAGGCGGCTGGCGGCAAAGTGACCGTGGTCGCGAACGGCGCCGGCGAAGTGACCTCGATCAAAATCGCGAAGGAAATCGTCGATCCGGAGGACGTGGAATTTCTCGAGGAAGCGGTGCTGAGCGGTGTGAAGCAGGCGATCGCGCAAGGCAAGGATCTCGCGCAAAGCGAGATGACGAAGATCACCGGTGGGCTCGGGATCGGTGGATTGGGGCTGTAGCCGCAGCACGTCATCCCGAGCCGCGTAGACGGCGAGGGACCTCCCAGTTGCGATTTGCATTACACAAGCAATTAGGGCCGCCGCTCTGACGTAGACGCCTTTGGACTTCGCGGTAGCGGCTTAGCGCCTGCGAGATCCCTCGTACCTGTCATCCCGAGCGAAGCGTAGCGGAGTCGAGGGATTCCGGTGCGCGTCGTACGATTTCACCGGGGTCCCTCGACTTCGCTATCGCTCCGCTCGGGAT
>JBAPMH010000405.1:0-5545 GCA_049278515.1 Chthoniobacterales bacterium | reverse complement strand
CCGGAAGGCCGCGCGATGTTTCAATCCGACGTCCAGACTCTCCGGGTGACATTCAACGGCGCTTGCGCGAGCCCGCGCGCTCTGTGGGAGAACCGCCCGGCGCCGACTTCGCAGGAAGATTTCGATCCGATTCTCTACACGGATTTCACGACGGGCCGCACGATCGTGCACCTTCTGTCCTTTGCCGCCAACGTCATCGCCGGCGAGTCATCGGTCACCGACAGCCCGCCTTCTCCGGCGAATGACGGCGACATTTGGACCCCGAGCAACGGAGCCGGAATCGCATCGGGCGTGGACCATCAGACCGTCGGCGGCGGTCCCTATCATTTCCCCCTGATTCTTCCGGGGCATGCGGTTTACTATTGTTCGCAAGCTCTCGTCGACGCGAACTGCGCCCGGAGCGATGACGGCGGCATCACCTACGGGCCGTCGGTCGTGATCTATACGAGTCAATGCGGCACGTTGCACGGCCATGTAAAAGTGGCGCCCGATGGAACGATTTATGTTCCAAACCGAACCTGCGGCGGTGAGCAAGCGCTCGTCACTTCCGAGGACAACGGTCTTACCTGGCAGGTCCGCAAAATCCCGGCGAGCGCGGCCGGCGGCAGCGATCCATCCGTCGGCATCGGCAGCGGAGGACGACTCTATTTTGGTTATGCGGATGGTGACACCACCGCGGCAATCAGTGTCTCGAATGACCGGGGCCTGACCTGGAGCGCTCCGTTCGACGTCGGGGCCGCTTTTGGAATCAACAACGTCGTGTTTCCGGAAGTAGTCGCGGGGGATAACGATCGAGCTGCCTTTGCCTTTCTCGGCACGCCGACCGCGGGCGGATTGACGGGGCCGAGGTTTACCGGCATCTGGCATCTTTATGTTGCGACCACTTATGATGGCGGCGCAACCTGGTCGACGGTAGACGCGACGCCTAACGATGCGGTGCAGCGCGGTTGTGTCTGGCTGGGCGGCGGCGCGAATGTTTGCCGGAACCTTCTCGATTTCATGGATGTGCAAATGGACCATGAAGGCCGCATCCTGGTGGCGTACGCGGATGGATGCGTCGGCGGAGAATGCGTCCAGGCGGCACCGAGCAAGACAGGCAATTCGTACACGGCCCTCGCGGCCATCTCGCGGCAATCCGGTGGTCGCAGGCTTTTGAGCGCTTTCGATCCGCCGGGGCTGACTACGCCCGGAACGCCGCTGATCAGCGTGAAGCGGGACGCCAAGGCGGTGCACTTATCGTGGTCGGAAGCCGATGACGGCGGGTCCGCCATCAGTGAGTACGAAATCCTTCGCTCGACTTCCCCGGGCACGGAAACATTCCTGACCAAAGTCGCGCCAAATCAGCTGAGCTACGACGACACAACCGCCACCGATCAGGGCGTGACTTACTATTACAAGGTGGTGGCAGGCAACGCCCAGGGCTCGTCGTGCGGCGATAACGAAGTCGCCGCGCGTTACGTGGGCGATCCCTCCGCGCCCGCCGGTTTCATCGTCGCCACCGATCCGACGGCAGAGGTTGGCCCGCCCGCCGCGAATCCAGATTTGGACATTCAATCCCTTTCCATTTCCGAGCCCACCACGGGTCCGAACGCGGGATTGCTGGTCTTCAATCTCAAGATGACGGACCTCAGTCTCATTCCGCCAAGCCGGCGCTGGAGAATCATCTGGAACTCTCCTTCCTCGCCCGGCGGCCAGTTTTATGTCGGAATGACTTCCGACGCGACCGGCGAGATTTCGTTCGAATACGGAACCGTCACCACGGGAGTGATCGGCCTGGTCCTGGCCGATCCAAATACGACGGCAGTAGGCCAACCGGACGCGGCCACCTTCACACCCGATGGACTGATCACGATCGCCATTCAGAAGAAATTCGTCGGTAATCCACAGCCAGGCGATGTGCTCGGTGGAATTTCGGTCAGGACTTATCCCGATACGACCACCAAGGTCCGGTTGACCAATGCAATCGACAGCACCGCCAACGCCAATGCGAATGACGCGACGGCGAACGCGGCCATGTATGTCATCGCGGGTGCGCAATCAGCCAGGCTGCAAAACATCTCGACGCGGGCCCAGGTCGGCACCGGCGCGAGTGTGCTGATCGGCGGGTTCATCATCACCGGCACGGAGCCGAAGAAAGTGATCGTGCGGGGACGAGGTCCGTCGCTCTCCGGTTTTGGTATTCCGGATCCGCTGCATGATCCCGCGATCGAACTTTTCGACAGCTCGAGTAATGGGATTGCCGCGAATGATGACTGGCAGGTCAACCAACGCGACGAAATCATCGGGACCGGGCTTGCGCCGGAAAGTCCTCTCGAATCGGCGATCGTTCAGACGCTCGTGCCCGGCGCCTACACCGTCGTTTTGCGGGATAAAGATACGAGCGCGCCGAGGCTTGGTATTGTCGAGGTGTTTGATATTGGGCCGGCGTCAAATTCGCAGTTGGCCAATCTCAGCACGCGCGGGTTTGTCGGCACTGGCGACAACGTTCTGATCGGAGGCGTGATTGTGGGGCCTGCGACCTTGAACCCCGCAAAGATATTGGTGCGTTCCCTGGGGCCATCGCTTACGGCCTTCGGCGTCGCCGGCGCGTTGCCGGATCCAAAGCTGAAGCTGGTCGACCAAAACGGAACGGAGATTGCCTCGAACGATGACTGGCGGGCAAACCAAGCCGCGATTATCGCCCAGGCGCCGACCCTCGCGCCTCCGATGGATGCCGAGGCGGCGCTTCTGGCCACAGTTGGGCCCGGCCTCTATACCGCTATTGTTGAAGGCAAGAACGCCACCGGGGTAGCAACCGTGGAGGTTTACGCGATCACCGCCCCCTGATCGCCTGAGGAGGCACGATTCCCCGGCGGTTGCGCGCTGTCGCGGCCGCCGATTTCGTGCAACATTGCGAACATGGCTGACTTGGCGACCGAGATCGATGAAACGACGAACGGAGCGGCAGGACTGGAAGGCGATGAAGCCGGCGGGGCTGCGTTTGTTCTTTCCAGCCAGCCGATCGTCCCCGTCGAGGAGCGCACGCCTTCGTCCAGCAGTGATTATGAAAACCTGGGAGACTTGCCGCGCTCTTATGGCGGCGCATTTCTCTTCGCTATCGCCCGAGATCCGCACACCCTCTTTGCCTATTGGGACATAGATTGGCCGGAAGTTTTCGGAGACAATCCGCCGGCGGACCACAAGGTCTATCTGCGAGTGTTGTGGCACGAAGGAATCGAAGAATCGAAGACCGCCGCGGAGCCTATGGCGGGGAGCCAGCTCATTACGGTTTCGCATGCGCGCAGCTCCTACCGGATCGAACTGGGATATTACGCGCCGGAGGATGTCTGGAATTCAGTCGCGATGTCGGATGCCGTCGTGACGCCGCCCGAAGATGTGGCCGAGACCGGACCGATCGACGTGGCGACCGTCCCATTCCATTTAAGTTTTCAGCGGATGGTCGATGCCTTTCGCGGATCAAAATACGACGGCGACGCTCTCGTTGAAATCCTTGGCCGGTTGCAGGAGCAGGCCGACAATTCGGACGCGTCCCTGCCCGAGTCCGAGCGCGAGATTTTGCGGACGCTGGAATCCGGGTTGTCCGGCACGGCGGCGCAGCAGCGCGCAGGTCTCCGCAACGCGCGCGAGACGTTCTTCACCCGGCAACGGCTGGAATCGATTCTCGGTTTCGGCGCGACGAGCCGGATGTAGTAGCGGTCATCCCGAGCGAAGCCGAGGGACCCTGCCATCCTCGCATGACGCAGGCCCATATCGCTCAACCCCCGTTGGCCTTCTGGCTAGCATTGATAAGATCAGGTAACCCACTGACATGGGCTTTGATGATGAGGTACACAACGAGCAAAAGCACTGAATAAAGGAAGCTTGCCAAAAGACTGGCAAATACAGACGACCAAAAATTCGCTGGTGGTCGAATAGCGGAAAACTTTTGAAGTAACACAGCTTCAGCATCCGACAGGGCCTTTTGGGCTTTGATTATGTAACCCTCAATTGCTTCGGGCGTCAGTAGTGTCGAGGCGATTAAATCCTGAGTTTTCTCGTCAGGCCTGGCCCCCGCATCGGTGTGTTTCTGAATTTCGGCGATGTATGCCTGCATGAAGTAACAGAACGCTTGGTTGCGGGCCGCAATCCCGACGCCTTGCTGTTCGCAATACGTCTTCATTTGCAAGAACACCCCTTCAGTCATTGTTTGTCTGATCGAGCGTGGAACTCAAAGCTTGCTCCAAGTTGCTCGTCTGCGGCGGAGCCAAGCTTGAGAAGGTTCTGATTTGAAAGCGAAGTAGCCCTCTTGCGTAAGCTGCGATGAAGCTTACCAACCCAAAAACAACTAGCGCAGTACTTTGTGCTGCAACCAGAATTAATAGCATTACGAAGCTAACGTTCTCCAATATTGGATCGGAACTATTATGTGTCCAAGCTAGGATAGAAGGAGCGAAAGTTGACAAACAAACCATGTAGAAGGCGATGCCTTCGCAAGCCCTTAATATCCGAAAAATTCGGATGCCAACGTCGATTGTACGGAAGGTTCCAAAAACCAACCTCTGGACAAAGACGGCTCCAGCGCTGGAGAGGCTCGCCGATGGACGGTCCGCCATGCTAAGTGCCATGCTATGGACGGTATCCAACAGACGTTGAAACGAAATCTGCGCGGAAATGCTGGAAAAGCCAACGTGAAACGCAACGGCAAATATCAGAACGTCCAACAGCGTGGGGATAGAATGCAAGGGGGTTACTCCACTAATCTGACCTGGTTAAGTCCGGTGATTGTCGCCGATCCGAAAATGCCTTGGGCTAGAATGCAGCGTTTCATCCGCAGGCATGTCTGACAAGCACAAACGCACCGTAAGAGGCTGTTGGAATCGAATAGGAAATTATGTTGTGAGCGGGCAGTCGAGGCACCGCGCCGCTATATGGACGAGCGGCTGCCCCAATCGCATGCAACGGGGCCCCTCAACCCGCTTTTGCTTCGCTGGGGGCGACAGCGTCGCTGGCTCCTATTTGCCCAGGCTTATTCCCGTCGGCATTTCTGTCGGGTGCGGCGCGTCGATTCGGCTGTGTCTTCGGCCGTAGGCGAAGTAGAACACGAACCCAATCAGCAGCCAAACGAGCAGTCGCAACCAGTTGGTCCACCCCAGGCCGAAAATCATCGCGCCGCAGGTAATGATTCCGAGGATTGCGACCAAAGGCGCCGCCGGGACGCGGAACCCGCGTTCAAGATCGGGAGCTTTCACGCGCATGATCCACACTCCCGCGCAAACCAGCATGAATGCGAACAGCGTCCCGATGCTGGTCATTTCACCGGTGATATCGGCGGGAACGAATCCCGCCATGACCCCGGTGAAAACAAAGAAGAGCATGTTCGATTTCCACGGGGTGCGAAAGCGCGGGTGAACGTCGGAAAAGATCGGCGGCACCAGGCCGTCGCGGCTCATGGAAAAGAAAACGCGCGATTGTCCCAGCAACATCACCAGGATCACCGAGGAGAAACCCGCCAGGATTGCGACGGTAACGGATTTGGAGAGCCATTCATAGCCGTGCATGTAGGTGC
>JBAPMH010000404.1:0-1977 GCA_049278515.1 Chthoniobacterales bacterium | reverse complement strand
TGGAACCTGGTGCAGGAAGGTCTCAGCGCGAACTCGGTGGCCCGCACCTATGTCCACGGCGCCCGGGTGGACGAGATTGTGGCGAGCGCGGCGGGAGGCAGCTCCTGGCTTTACCATCAGTACGACGCGCGGGGCCATTGCATCATGCTGAGCAACACCAGCGGCGGCATCCAGGAGCAATACGAGTATGACGCGTTTGGCCAGCCGTATATTTACGACGCAAACTCCAATCTGGTGGCCCGGAACCTGGGCTCTCCCGAGGGGAACCGTTTTTTGTTTACGGGACGGGAATGGCTAAAAGAACTGCGGGTATATGATTATCGCGCGCGGCTGTATCAACCGGAGTTGGGCCGTTTCATTCAACCCGATCCGAAGCAGTTCGAGGCCGGCGACTACAATCTCTACCGATATTGCCATAATGATCCGGTTAACAAGACCGATGCGACAGGTCTAGCCGATCTGAATTACGCAGAGAGCACCGATGTGACGCGAGCTTATAATCCAGAAAACACGTTTGTAATAGTCGGGCATGGCAATCCACTGAATGGTCTTGTCGTTAATAAGGAACCGGTTTCAGCCGGAACAATCGCTAAGGACGCCATGGCAAATGGTTACAACTCGCAGTGCGCGAAAGTCGAGCTTATCATATGTGGATCCGGAACCGGGGGCGCAAATTCCTTGGCTCAAAAAATCGCAAACACCCTGGCGAAACTAACCGGCGCTCATGCCGAAGTTTCAGCGCCTAATGGTAAGGACAGCCTTACCGGCACCAAGAACAATCAAACTGGTGTTGTTACCCCCAATCCACCCGCCGCACTACCCGATCCGAAGTTTGGGACTCCCGGAAAGATGGAGACCTTCAAGGCCGACCCGCCTAAGAAAAACAAGAAGGACGAGTGATGACTAATCCTCCAAAGCGCTCGTTGATTATCTGCATCTTCTTTGTGGTAGTCGTTGCCGGCAGGTTTGAAGCGCGAGAGCATGAAGTCTCTTTTCCGCCGATAAACGAGTCGCTCCGAATTCCAGATACGGAGTTGACGGAATTAAAACGGCGCGCAAAGGCCGGTGATCCGGAGGCGGCTCTCACACTTGCCACTTATTATGGCTTCTTTTTGGATAATCGGGAGAAGCGTAATCGAGAACTGCAAGTGCATTACTATCAAGTCGCGGCCACTCACGGATCCGAAAAGGGCATTAAAAATCTCATATTCACATACAGCATGGACACCGACCGTTTTAATTTGTCTAAGGCTTGCCACTGGCGGCGCGAGTTAAAGCGATTAGCTGCGCAACGGAACATTCAGGTCCAATCCGACGCCGAATGGTACTATGACTTGTATTTTGAATACTTTGTCGCCAGGCGGTCGGTGTCATCCAAGCGCTACAAACAACTTGGTTTGCAGTTTCTTGAATGCGCCGCGAGGCTAGGTTTGAACAAAGCTCAGCGCGAATTAACCGAAATCAATTCTGACGATCTCGAGGTTCGTGGGGAACGAAAACGGATTGGGCCGTGCATATGTGGAGAATCGCCGCCCGGACCGGCGTCATCGCCAAAGTCAACGATCGCACCTCGGCGCTGAGAGCGAGGCTGAATGGGTCGTCTTTGAATCCCGCGAAACGGATTGACGAAGAGGTGGAGATGCCGATAAGGTCGTCGCGTTCGATGCGCCGGAAAGCGCGAGCAGAATTTGCAGGTGTCTACCACGAAGGGCGGTTAGAGCTAACGCTTATCACTCAACAATCGATAGCCAGCCGTGATTCCTTACCTTCTATCAGGCTCGCCTTAATGGAGTGACTACGAATTATGGGTATGATGGACGGGGGCTGATCAGCTCCGTCCGTCACCGGAATGATGGGGCCGGGGCCGACCTGACCAGACGCGACTATTGGCGGGACGACCGGGACCGCATCAAGGCTTGGGAGAAAGGGTTCAATCCGGGGGTGAATCCGCGGGAGAACGGGCGTGGGGACCGCTAC
>JBAPMH010000403.1:0-3059 GCA_049278515.1 Chthoniobacterales bacterium | reverse complement strand
AAGCCGATCTGATATTCAAAAGAGACAGTGAGAACGGCCCAGATGACTGCACCGAGAATCGCTGCGCCAAATCCTGCCACAATTGCCAGCAGGAGATTCTGCTGCTGCCGCATTTTGGCGACGGCTTCGACAAGTTGATTTTGATCGATAGGGGAATTCTCAACGGGTGTTGTGTCATAAATCCTTTAACGCTTCGAAGCTGCTCGCTTACATTCCATCACGGCTTGTTTTCCCTCCTCTGAGGACATAAGACGCATAGAAGTAATTTTGGCCGCATTCGCTGTCACGCCTGCCCGAACGAAATAAACTCCGCCAGCGTTCGCGGAAACCATCTCCTGGGAAATTTCTGCAGACACAACACGAGGGCCAGGAGAAACATTTGCGACCAGAAAAGTCTTTGGACCAAGGTAGCCAAGAAGATTTCCATCCAGATACACAGGATATGCATTCCCAGTATCCTGCTGACGATAGACGTAGATTTCAGCTTTCCCGGCTTCCGGGCGAAACATTGGCGCGTTAGCACTCTGATGCTCAGGGCCGATAGGTGCGGTCGTGCAAGAGCTGGACAAAAAACAGAACACGACAACTAAACAACGGATCAGGAACATAGATTATGTTTGAATAAAATGTGTGGTTAGCCTAACGAGAATTAGACTGAAAAAATCCGCATGCAGAGTCGGATTTGCTCGAACCGTGACGGTCGCGTCTGCGACTATTTGCAAGGCTGGGGAGCACTTGTTGGAGCGTAGCGGTCACGCCCGCCGGTCACAAGCTTGAACTCCTCAACGGTAGGGACGGCGCGCTGCGCCGTCCGTGCGGGGGGTATGTCTCAGCGCCTGATAATTGTTAGCGGACGCCGCCGCGCAGCGTCCCTCTACCACGGATGCCTGCTTGTTCACGGACGCCGCAGCTCGCCACAGGACGAGTCTGTCCGAAGGCGGACCGGGCGTCCCTACCCGGGCGGCGTTCTCCCGAAGTTTAGATTGACCGGGGCGGGGTGGGGTGATCAACAGTGGCGGATGTTCCGACGTATTTTGAAATGGACGCTGCGGATCGTGGCGCTGCTCGTCCTCGTTGCGGCCATTTTCCTGGTCAATCTCATCTGGTTCCGCCCCTGGAGCTTGAATCTCTTTTACGAAAAGGTTTTCGCGCAGGTCCTGTTCGAAGAGCCGGAGCTGCTCTCGTCGCTCGGACTCGTCGAGCGATTCGGGATTACCAGTCACAATGGCAAACTCGGCGACGCGTCGCCCGCCCATCAGCAACGTTACTTCGATCGCGCGAAACAAAACCTCGCCGATCTCCGCGCCTATTCGTTGGACCGCCAGACACCGTCGCAGCGGCTCTCCACCAACATTCTCGATTGGTACATCAGCCGCGAGCTCGAGGGTGAAAAGTATCAGTGGCACAATTACCCGGTAAACCAGCTTTTCGGCATCCAGAGCGAATTTCCTTCGTTCATGGCCGGCCAGCATCGGCTCCTCGCGCCCCGGGATTGCGAGTACTACCTCCAGCGTCTCGGCGCCGTCGGGACGAAGTTCGATCAATTGCTCGAAAGCCTGCGAGTGCGCGAACAAAAGCAAATCCTGCCGCCGCGCTTCGTCGTCGAGAAGGTCCTCGCCGAGATGAACAGTTTCGTGGCGAAACCGGCCGCGGAAAATATTCTCGCCACTTCCTTCAAGGAGCGCGCCGCGAAGATCAAGGAGTTGACCACCGCGCAACGCGTCAGTCTCGAAGTGCGAGTCGAGAACGTGGTGGCCAGCCAGGTTTATCCGGCCTACCGAAAGTTAATTGATTATTTCAATGGCGTTCTGCCGAAGACAACCACGGACGACGGCGTTTGGAAGCTGCCGGACGGCGACGCGTTTTACGCTTACGCCCTGCGCAAGAATACAACCACAACGCTCAAGCCCGATGAGGTGCATGATCTCGGCCTGCGCGAAGTGGAACGAATCGAGGCTGAGATGCGGGCGATTCTGGATGCCAACGGCTTCGCGGGCCGCCCGATCGGCCAGGCGATCGATGAGCTCCGCAAAGATCCGAAAGCCCTTTTCCCGAACGACGAGCAAGGCCGGCAGAATATGCTGGCCGAGTACTCACGCCTCATTTCCGACGCGATCGAACGGTCGAAGCTCCTCTTCCTGACTGTGCCGAAGGCAAAGGTAGAAGTGCGCCGGGTGCCTGAATTCAAGCAGGAGACCTCGCCGGGCGCGTACTATCAGGGAGCGTCGATGGACGGGACGCGCCCCGGTGTTTTCTTTGCCAACCTGCGCGATCTGAGTGAGCTCCCGAAATGGTCCATGCCGACATTGGCCTACCACGAAGGAGTGCCCGGACACCACTGGCAGATCGCAACCGCGCAGGAGCTAAAGGGACTGCCGCAGTTCCGGAAACTTATTCCATTCACGGCCTACCAGGAAGGTTGGGCGCTTTATACTGAGTGGCTGGCGAAGGAAGCGGGCTGGTACGAGGGCAATCCGTTCGGCGATCTCGGGCGGTTGCAGGCGGAACTTTTCCGGGCCGTCCGGCTGGTGGTGGACACGGGAATTCACGCCAAACGCTGGCCGCGCCAGCAGGCGATCGATTACATGCGCGAGAAGACCGGCATGGGCGACAAGGAAGTGACCGCGGAGATTGAGCGCTACATCGTGAACCCCGGCCAGGCGTGCGCCTACAAGGTGGGCATGCTCAAGATCCAGGAATTACGAAAACGCGCCCAAACCGAGCTGGGAGCGAAGTTCGATCAGAGGGAGTTTCATGACGTGGTGTTGAAGAACGGCGCGTTGCCGCTCGAGATTCTCGAGGAACAAGTCAGCGATTACATTCAGCACGCGAAATAGCTTTGTAGCGGCGGGCGTGTCGCCCGCATCCTCCTCCCGAGCGGCCGGCACGGCCACCACTACTACAGGCACGTGAAAATAACCCAGCGTTAAAACGCTGGGCTATTTTCGAAGCGATCTCGCAATTTTGCACGATGGAATGTAGCTTTCGCGCACGCCTTCCTTCCGAGCAATCAATGTCCGCAGGGCGCGAGGCACGAACGCCCTTTCCGATCATAGCCC
>JBAPMH010000402.1:0-2009 GCA_049278515.1 Chthoniobacterales bacterium | reverse complement strand
GCGGCCACGTTCCACCCGTCGCCCATCATGACTCCATTCCCGGGTGGCAGCCACGGGGCCGCAGCGGGATGAGGAGCGGCATCGTCATACCACAGGTCCAGCCCCCAATGGAGCGGATCAGGCCAGGCAATGTTGTTTTCCCACCTTCCATACTGGTTGAGCTTATTGTTGCGGCCCTCCATCCTCATTAAACCCCGGCTGGCCACCCAGATGGCTCCCGTCCGGTTGCCCATCTCGTCGTAATGAAACATGTCCATCCGCTCCGCCGTGCCCGCCGTGTCATGGGCATTTTCCGCCTGGTACGCTGCCTGGGTCAACTGGCCCGCGTCATCGTACTGGTAACGGTCCCCACGCCCGTTCTCCATTGGTTTGCTCGCACGTCTGTCTGGTTCAAATATCAAAAGTTTAGACGCGACCACATCCCTTGCTCCCGCCTCTTCCACGGAGCAAGAATGGGAGACGGCGCCTTGGAGACGGAGCATGATTAGAGGGCTATAGTTTGGCAGCTAAACGTCAGTGATTGAAGGCATTTCTTCGATCACGATGGCACCACGATTTTCCTCTTGTTTCAGAGCTTCCAAAATGTCACCGACTTTTTCCGGCTTCTGACTGACGATTTCAAAGGCACCGTCCGGCAATTGCCGAAAGCGTGCAGGGTAATATTCTGTCAATTCCGCAAGATAATTCGTCGCATATACCGCTTTGATGTGCACCGCAAAGCGAACCAGAAATCGGCCTGTGATTCGACGCATGGCAGCTACTCTAATTGCTCATGCGCCACCCAATCGCAGTATCACGCGTTTCACGCTGCTCGGCGTCTTCAAACGGAAAAAACGCTCTGCCCGATTCTCGTATGAAATGATTCCCGCAGAGTATGCGAATCCAATCAACGGCATTTCTTTTGACTTCCACCAACTCAGATTTCGACCAATCGATTTCGCCGTCGTTACCAACCCTTTGCCCAAGAAGTGACCGAGCTTCTCTATTATCGCCGGCATAAAGCAGAACTGAACGATAATAGCCGCAGATCTCGCCGCTAGGGGGAAACGCTTGACGACGGTCGTTTGACAGGAGCACGCGAATTGTCGCCTCAAACTTGCGAATCATAATGTACCTAGCTACTTCTTTTCCCAAGTGCCATAAGTAACAGCCGGTGCAGGTAGTGACTGGCTAAGTTCAATCAAATCGTTGATGATGAGAATTGGATTGAAAAAATCCAGCACAGACGCTCCCGCGCGCTCAAACCCGGTCGCCTCCGGCGGAAGAACGTCACGAATCGTCGCTACGCCTGCCGAGCTAAAAAGAGCATGCCCGCCCGCTCGGTCGGCGTCATGATAATGTGAACCAAACTTATCTGTTTCTTTAATCGGCGTCTTTCCGCCCCCGGCCTCCTTGGCTCCTTCACGTGCAAGTTTCTCGGTTTTGAATCGGACATCTTCACCCTCTTTAAGCGCCCTAACGGCATCTTTCATCGATCGAATTTCTTTCACCGTTTTCTCGCTGTCCTTCACTCCACGAAGGATTTTAACGATCTTCGCGATTACCTCCGTACTCGCCAATCCTGTTGGATCGGAGTTGTTAATGGGATCATTGTGGCAATAGCGGTAAAGATTGTAATCGCCTGCTTCGAACTGCTTTGGATCGGGCTGGACGAAGCGGCCCAGCTCGGGCTGATACAGCCGGGCGCGGTAATCGTATACCCGCAGTTCCTTTAACCATTCCCGTCCCGTAAACAAAAAGCGGTTTCCAACGGGCGAGCCCAGGTCCCGGGCCACAAGATTGAAGCTCGCGTCGTAAATATACGGCTGGCCGAACGCGTCATACTCGTATTGCTCCTGGATCGCGCCGCTGGGGTTGGTCAGCATGATGCAATGGCCGCGCACGTCGTACTGATGGTAAAGCCAGGAGCTGCCTCCCGCCGCGCTCGCCACAATCTCGTCCACCCGGGCGCCGTGGACATAGGTGCGGGCCACCGAGTTCGCGCTGAGACCTTCCTGCACCAGGTTCCA
>JBAPMH010000401.1:0-5707 GCA_049278515.1 Chthoniobacterales bacterium | reverse complement strand
ACAAAAGACCGCGATGAAGATGCACGAGTCGGCCACATTGAACGCCGGCCACGGATGCGCCAGAGGGACATGGAGATCAAAGAGCGCGAAATCGATAACGTGACCGTGCAGAAACCGGTCCGTCAGGTTCCCCATGATTCCGGCGAGAAGCAGAGCCAGAGAAACGTCGCGGAGGATGTCGCGTGAGCGCCGCCGGACAAGCAAGGCAAACACGACACAGAAAGCGACGCACGAGAGGACGATAAAGAACGTGTTGTTGTTCTTGAACGATCCGAAGGCGGCGCCGTCGTTGGTAATATTCACTATGCTGAAGAAATCGGGGATAATGACACGCAGCTCTTCGGCGTGGATGTGGCGCAGGACGAGTCCCTTTGTGATTTGATCGAGCGCGTAGAGCGGAAGTGAAAGAAACAGGATGTACTTCATTTAAGTAACGAAAGGAAAGTTGGCCACGGATAGACACGGATTTTCACAGATGACTCCCGGCATTAAAGAAATTCCCATCCGTGTTTCATCCGTGTTCATCCGTGGCAAAGCTCTTCGACGATTGGTCTGTTCCACTGACCACGCTCTCGCAGCGATCGCACAAATCCGGATGCGCGGGGCTCTTCCCTACCGTCGGGCGATGCCGCCAGCAGCGGGCGCATTTTTGATGGCTGGTTTTTGAAATCGAGGCGCCGGGTTCGGTGCCGGGCTCAAGGGTCAGGTCGCTTAGGATGAAAAACTCCTCGAGCTCCTCCTTCGATATCGACGAGATGATGGCTTCGCTGCAGGTCAGGGTAACGGCAGCTTCAAGCGCATTCCCGATCAACTTCTCCTGACGCGCCCGTTCCACCGCCTGGCCGATCAAGGCGCGCAAACCCAACAGCTCTGTGACCTGTTCGAAGGCCTCCCGGTTTCGAAAATGCGCATCTTCCTCGGGAAAAGTTTCAACATGGACCGAGCCAGACCCGCCAAGGTATCCCCACGCTTCTTCCGCCGTGAAGACGAGGATGGGCGCCAGGAGCCGGCAGAGCGCGTCAAAGATACGATGCATGGCCGCCTGTGTGCTGCGGCGGCGTCCCGCGTCTGCGGAATCGCAATACATCCGGTCCTTGGTGATGTCGACATAGAGGCTGCTCAACTCGACGGCACAGAATTGATTCAACGTGTGATACACCTTGTGGAATTCGTAGGCGGCGTAGGCGGCGCGGCACTCCGCGATCACGTTCTCCAGCCGGTCCAGAATCCATTTATCCACCAAGGTCATTCCGAGCGAAGTCGAGGAACCCCGTTGCAGGTCGAGCGACGTTTCACGGGGTCCCTCGACTTCAGCCGCAGGAGCGGCTTCCGCTCGGGATGACAGGTTGCCCAGCAAAATTCGGAGCGTATTCCGGATTCGGCGATAGGTGTCGCCCAGCCGCGTAAACATCTCTTCCGAGAACGGGACGTCGTCCGTGTAATTGACGCTGCTGACCCAGAGCCGAACGATGTCTGCGCCGTGCTTGCCTACGAAATGGCCGGCGTCCATCGGCTTCGTGTAGTTGCTCGATTTCGAGATTTTTTTGCCGTCGACATCGACCACAAACCCGTGGGTGACGCAGGTTTTGTAGGGCGACCGATTGTGCAACGCGATGCTCGTCATGAGGGAGGATTGGAACCACCCGCGGTGTTGATCGGTCGCTTCGAGATACATATCGGCAGGATCGCGCAATTCTGGATTTGGCCGAAGGACCGCATAATGCGAGACGCCGGAATCGATCCAGACATCGATCGTGTCAGTGCGATGGCGCGTTCCTTCCGGCAGGCCGAGCTCCCTTGCGAGCGCGGCGTCATCCAATTCGAACCAAATATTCGAGCCGCGTTGCGCAACAATGTCCGCCAGCTTCCTGATCCATTCCGGATCGAGAATGGTCTCGCCGGCAGCGGAATAGAATACCGGCAAGGGCACTCCCCAGCTGCGCTGCCGGGAAATTACCCAATCCGGGCGAGACTCCACCGTGCCCGCGATGCGGTTTTCGCCCCAGGCGGGAATCCAATTCACTCCTTTGATGGCGGCCAGCGCGTTGGCTCGCAGATCGTCGATCCGGATGAAGAATTGTTCCACCGCGCGAAAGATGATCGGAGTCTTCGAGCGCCAGCAATACGGATAGGAATGCTGGTAAACCTGTTCCGCGAGCAGCATTCCTTTTTCCCGCAGCAACGCCACGATGTCCGGGTTCGCGTCGAAGACGTATTTGCCCGTCAGGTTGGGCAACCCCGCTTCGTCGGTAAATTTCCCATGGTCGTCGACCGGCGAAAGGATTTGAAGACCGCGAGCCCGGCCTAACGAATAGTCTTCCTCGCCGTGTCCCGGTGCGATGTGCACGGCGCCGGTGCCGGAATCCATCGTCACGAAGTCCGCCGCGACGACCGTCGCCGTCCTCGGCAGGAATGGATGCTGCGCCGTCGCTCCCTCGAGCTGGCTGCCGGGAAAGGAGCTGATCGGCTCGCCGGTGGGCGACCAACCGGTTGCCGCACAAAATTGCTCCACCAGTGAGGCGGCGAGCACCAGGACTTCCGAATGTGGGAGGGGCCTTTGTGCCCCGATCCCTTCGGCATCGTTTTGTCGGGGCGCCCCTCCCACATTAGTGAATTCCCGCATCACGTAGAGCTCTTTCGGGTGGACGGCGATGGCGAGGTTCGCCGGCAACGTCCACGGCGTCGTCGTCCAAATCGCGATGCTCGCTTTGCCGGCCAGGTCACCGGAAACGATCGGAAACTTCACATACACGGCCGTGTCTTCACGGTCCTGGTATTCCACTTCGGCTTCCGCCAGCGCGGTCTGCGCGCCGGTGCTCCAGAAAACGGGCTTCAGGCTCTCGTAAACGAGTCCCTTCTCCACGAAAATGGCGAAAGCGCGCAGGATTTCGGCTTCGTACTCGGGGTTCAGCGTCAGGTAGGGCTTTTCCCATTGGCCGAATACTCCGAGCCGCTTGAACTGCTCGCGCTGAATGTCGATGAATTTGCGCGCAAAGGCCTCTGACTTCTGGCGCACCTCGAGCGGCGAAAGGCCGCGGGATTCCCTCACCACTTTGTATTCAATCGGCAAGCCGTGGCAGTCCCAGCCCGGCAAATAAGGGGCGCGAAAGCCGGCCATCGTTTTCGATTTCACGACCAGATCCTTGAGGATTTTGTTGAGCGCCGTGCCCATGTGGACGTCGCCATTCGCAAATGGCGGCCCGTCGTGAAGAACGAACAACTCCGACTCCGCGCGCGCGGCCTGAATTTGCTCATAGAGACAGGCCTCCTCCCATTTTCTGAGCATCTCCGGCTCGCGGGTGGCAAGGTTTGCCTTCATCGGGAAATCCGTTTTCGGCAGATTCAGAGTATCCTTGTAATTCTGGCTCATCGCAGAGCGGCGAGGGTAACACCCGGCGCTTGACTAAGCAACGGAGCGGTGGAATGCCAGCATCCGACAGGGCCTTCAAGAACGCCCTGTCTTCGAGAACGCTCGCCAATTCTACTCATCCGTAATATAATCTCACGCCGGATCGCACTCAACGTTCGGCGCCGTCCACCGCAGTTTTAAGCAGCATGAAAACTTTCGTTGTCAGTTTTATCGTCGCCCTCCTGGGGACCGCGCCGCTCCATCACGCCGGGGCGACGGAGGCCGATGACACGATTATCACCATCGCCGGCAACGCGCCGGGGGTTACTCCCTTCATCAGCAAGGTGAGCTTGAACGCCAGTGACACCAGCACGCTCAAGGGTATTCAGTTCACGATCGCCCCCAAGGCTGGCTCGGTGACACGGCCCTTATCGGGAAACTACGCCCGGAGTTATTTGATTCAGCGCGGCTTTCTGCCAGCTGGCTCCGGAGACATTCTCGTGCCGGTTTACGGGCTCTACGCCGGATTCGACAACACCGTTACCCTAAAATATTATTTCAATGACGGCTCCTTCAAGGAAGCCAGCACAACGATTACGACCGCCAGCTATACTCATCCCTGCGGCCTGGAAAGTCCGACCGCTTTGCAGCCCAGAACCAACGATACCACCCTGAGCTATGACTACATGCTGGTGAGGGGGGGATGCCCCACTGGTTCCCAGCCAGTAATCATCGATACCGATGGTGCCTTGCGGTGGATCAGTCCGACAACCTTCCCGGACAAGCCTTCTTTTTTTTACGATAACGCGATCTATCAGACCCGGCACGCTGATCTCTATCGGGTGGAGCTCGATGGTACCGCTACTCTGCTCCACAATTATCAGGACACAGGCGCAACGGTTTTCGATCACAATATCGACTTCGGAAAGTTCGGCATGATTTTGGAACCGGATACCCCTCAACAACTCGAGTCCATCTTTTTTGAAGTGGACGGGGCAGGCAATATCCTCAAACGCTGGGATCTCGCGGACGTCATCAGCAAAGCCATGATCGCGGGCGGGGATGATCCCGGCGAATTCATCTATCCTTTTCCGCGGGATTGGTTTCACAGCAACGCCGTGACCTATAACCGCGCGGACGATTCCATGCTCTTCTCGAGCCGGGAGAACTTTGTCATCTGTCTCGATTACAAGACAGATACGATCAAATGGATTCTCGGAGATAAGACCAAGAAATGGTATCAATTCCCTTCCCTGGCCAAATTCGCGCTGACGGTGCCCGAGGGTAGCCTGCCGCCCATCGGCCAACATTCCATCTCCATCACCTTCGATCAGCACCTGCTCTTATTCGACAATGGGTCCAACAGTCAGTTCCAAATGCCTCCTGGGGAAAGCCGCAGCTATACCACCGTTCGCAAATATCGGCTGGACTTGAATGCAATAACGGCGACCGAGGTCTGGAACTACGATCGGGGTCAAAGCATCTCAAGTCCGTTCTGCGGCAGCATTTACGAAGACGCGCCGCTCAACTATGTGATTGATTATTCCATGGTGGGTTTCCCAGGTCCTCCTCCCCCGACTGCACAGCTGCTCGGCCTGGATGGAGCCGGTAAGCTGATTTTTTCATACGAGTATGCCACCTTCGCCTGTAACACCGCCTATAACACGGTGCCGCTGCATCTGGAGAACACCGCTTTTCCGACCGTGGGACCGCAGGCGCTTAACCTTTCCACTCGCGGAATGGTGGGTTCCGGAGCCAACGCTCTGATCGGCGGGTTCATCGTCACTGGGAATGAGCCCAAGACGGTCGTGTTGCGCGCCCTCGGACCGTCGCTCACCAATGCCGGCCTCTCCGGCGCTCTGGCCGATCCGGTGATTACTCTCTATGACTCCTCCGGCTTCCCCATCACGACGAACGACAACTGGGGGACCGGTCCGCAGGCAGCGCAAATCGCCGCTGAGGGTCTTGCTCCCAGCGCTGCCGCCGAATCTGCGCTTCGGGCGACTTTGGCGCCGGCCGCTTACACCGCTGTGGTCACCGGGAAAAACGCGACGACCGGAGTCGGCCTGGTCGAGATTTATGATCTCTCGCCCACCAGCAGCTCGAAACTGGCTAACATCAGCACCCGCGGCACGGTTGGCACCGGCGACACCGTGCTCATCAGCGGTTTTATTTTGGGCGATGTCCAGAGTTCGACTGTTATTCTGCGAGTTCTGGGACCGACCCTCGCCTCTTTCGGAATCGCCAACCCCTTAAGCGATCCGATCCTGACGGTCTACAACAGTTACGGCACCATTCTGGCCAGCAATAACAACTGGCAGGACGATCCCAATGCGACCGACATCGAGCAGAACGGAC
>JBAPMH010000400.1:0-1951 GCA_049278515.1 Chthoniobacterales bacterium | reverse complement strand
TCCCGCGGATGACGCGCGCCGCGCCGCGCTTACTTCAGCAGCCGAAGCGCATCGCCGCGCCGGCCTGGCGGCGGTGACCGGCGCGCATTATGAAGGCGGGCACTGGCTTGGCAGCTTCGCCGTTTATCTCGTCACGAAACGAGGAATTGGGCGAGAGCCTTCGAAGTAGGAGTCCGCTCGGATGCGTCGATTTCATTCCAGGACGAATCTCTGCCTTGCTCTGCTCTCTCTGCTTTTCTTTCTGAAAGCGGAGGCGCAAGAGAAGGAACTCACCCCCCTTGAGATTTTCGACCGCGCCCTGACTTCTTTCGATAATCAGCGGTCCGCTTTGCGCGATTGGCAATACCAGCAGACCCTGACCACTCACCAATTGGACGCGGCCGGCAAAGTCACCGCCCGCGGCACCTGGCAATCGATCGTGCGTCCGGGCGACCCGCGTCCGCTCGAGTACACGGCTGAACGCATGGAAGGCAAACTCTCCTTTTTCAAAGCGGAGAGCGCCCAGCCATCGGTGGCCTCGCCTTCCCCCGCACCTTCGCAGAAGCCGAAACCCCACGATGAAAAGGAGGAAAAGAACCAGGCCGAATCCGCCGTCGAAGCCGTCCGGAAGTACAATCTCCGGGACCGTTATGCCTGGAAACAGCTGCCGGACGAAAACGTCAGTGGCGAAAGCGCCTATGTCCTCGCGTTCGAGCCGAAGCTTCGCCAAAACGTGCGCTCCCGGGAGGAACGGTTCTTCAGTCTGCTGGCCGGCAAGCTTTGGGTGAGCCGGTCCGATTTCACGATTTTGAAAATGGAAGTCGCTCTTCAGTCGCCCTGCCAATTGTTTTGGATCCTGGCGCGGGTCACCACCTTCCAGTTTACTTATATTCTCGAACCATCCCGGGGACCGCGGCTCTTTCGCCTAAGCAAGGCGGCCGCGAAAACAGTCGTGTCGTTTCCGTTTTTCGCCGTGCGTCAGAAACATTGGCTGACGATTGATAAATACGAGCCGCGGACGGCGCGGGGAACCGCGCCGAAAAACCCGCGCCCGAGCTTGTCCCCGCGCGGAGGAGAATAGAAATGATCCACGTCGTCGACACCCAGCATCTCGGCCGCCGTGGGATCATCGCTTCCACCGCGGTCGAAACGAATGACGGGCTGATCCTGTTCGACACCGGCCCGGAATCCACTTTCGAAACCCTCGTTGCGCAGTTCCCGGAACGAGGTTTCAGCGTTCACGACGTCCGGCATGTTTTTCTTAGTCACATTCATTTCGATCATGCCGGCGCGGCCTGGCGCTTCGCCGAGCTGGGCGCGACCATTTACGTTCATTCCCGCGGCGCGCCGCACCTGATCGATCCGGCCAAGCTGGTCGCTTCCGCCACCCGGCTTTATGGCGACGAGATGGAAAGGCTTTGGGGGCGGATTCAACCGATCGCGGCGGATCGCGTCACGGTGCTGCAGGACAACGATGTCGTGAATGTCGGACCATTTGAAGTGCGGGCCGTCTCAACCCCCGGCCACGCGAGTCATCATCATGTTTACCATTGGGAAGAGAATCTTTTCGGTGGCGACGTCGCGGGAGTCCGGCTGGGCGGCGGGCCGCCAGTGCCGCCGTTCGTTCCGCCCGAGCTGGACATTGAGGCGTGGCTGGAATCAATCGCGAAAATCCGCGCCCTGAATCCGGAAAAGCTTTTTCTTCCGCACTTCGGACTGGTGACAGATTCGATTTCCGCGCATCTCGATGCGCTCGAGGAGCGGGTCTTCCGCTGGTCGCTTTGGTTTCGCGGCCACCTTCGCGCCGGATACGGTGAAGAAAGATTGAAGCCGGCCTTTGCCGAATTTGTCCGGAAGGAATTACGCGAGGGCGGTGCTACGGAAGAAGGGACACGAGATTACGAACAAGCCGATCCAAGTTTCATGGCGGTGAGCGCCGCGATTCGGTATTGGCGAAGGCATCATCCCGAGG
>JBAPMH010000399.1:0-1789 GCA_049278515.1 Chthoniobacterales bacterium | reverse complement strand
GCTCGGGCGCTGGCGGATCGGGCGGAATTACCGCCTCCAATTGCATGAGTTGGAAAGCACCGTTTGGAAAACCGTGAAATCGAAGGATGATTCTGGCTTGATCAATCTCCAGCCTTATATCCGGGTCCAGGATGAGACGAGACACCCCGACTATGCGCACTAGAAAAGATTGGTCGAAGCTTCTCCAATCCGCGCTTTTGCCGCTGGCCTTCGTCGTCGGCATCGGCAGTTTTGTTCTCGTGGCTGAAGGCAAACCGAAGAAGTCTTCGAAGACGGCCCCGGACGCGCCGCCTCCGAGCATTCTCATGATCGGCGATTCGCTTTCGGTGGGAAAATTTGGCGAAATTGTCCAGACTCATCTGGCGCTAAAACACCGGGTGGCGGCTTATGCCTCGTGCGGCTCGTCGCCGGAACATTGGCTCGAAAGCGAAAGCGACTTCGTGACCAAGTGCGGCTACCGCCAGAGGACCAGCGATTCCGATATCTTCACCGACTGGGTGAACGGCCACCCCCCGCGGCCGACGCGCACGCCGAAATTGGCGGCGTTGGTGAGAAAACATAAACCGACGGTCGTGGTGGTCCAGCTGGGGACTAACTGGATGGATCGTTCGCTCTCGGACGAACAAATGACGGAATACCTGAGTCGCTTCGTTGACGAATTGCGCCGGGGGCCGGTCGAAAAAATTGTCTGGATTGCGCCGCCGGACTCATCGCGGCTCCGCAAGGTCCAGGGAAGAGTCCACCAGATTCTCCGGCGCGCGGCGGCCCGGAAAAAATTCGACATCATCGATTCGCGGAATGTGACCCATTACGTCATGGGAAAAACCGGCGGCGACGGCATTCATTATAATACGGCGTCTTCCGAAGCCTGGGCCCGCGCGATTCAACGCGACCTGGACATTAAGATCGCGGTGACCCGGCGTGAGACGAAACTGAGCAGCTTCTCCCGCGACGAAACGACTGGGAACTAGCCGGGAGCCGGGACCCGCGATCGCGACGAAACTTCGTGAACACCGCGGACAGGTTGTAGCGGCGCCGCTCTCTCGGCGTAAGAAGGCATCGCTGGATTCAACGCGTTTTACGGCGACAGAGCGCCGTCGCTACAACAAGAGTCTTCGCAGCTCGCGCCGCAAGAACCTTGACGGCTTAAAGCCGTCAAGGTTCCGAGAGCCCGCTCGGATCGGGGGGGCGCTGATAGCCGGCCACGAAGCGCCGGCGGAATTCGGCGAAGCTTCCGTCTTCGATCGCCACGCGCGCCTGTTTCATGAGGTCGAGGTAGAAGTGCAAGTTGTGGATGGTGAGCAGACGTAATCCGAGGATCTCTTCGGCCTTGATCAGATGCCGGATGTAAGCGCGCGAGAAACCGCGGCACGCCTCACAAGGACATCCGTCTTCCAGCGGCCCGGTTTGCAAGGTGAACTCGGCGTTTTTCAAATTGAGCGTGCCGCCGGCCGTGAAAGCGGTGCCATTCCGCGCGAGCCGCGTCGGCAGGACGCAATCAAACATATCGACTCCGCGCGCGATTAGCTCGATCAGCTGAGGCGGCGTGCCCAGTCCCATCGCGTAACGCGGTTTGTTCTCGGGCAGATGCGGCTCGCTCCATTCGATCGCGCTCATCATTTCCGGTTCCGGTTCGCCCACGCTCACGCCGCCGATCGCGTAGCCGTCGAAATCCATTGCCGCCAGCGTTTGCGCGCTGGTCCGCCGCAAATCCTCAAACGTTGCCCCCTGGACGATACCGAAGATCAGCTGCGGTGTAGCGGCGGGTGTCTCACCCGCACCGGACGTC
>JBAPMH010000398.1:0-5776 GCA_049278515.1 Chthoniobacterales bacterium | reverse complement strand
CTCAAACGATCGCGGCAAGCAGGCGGTAATAAGCCGATGGTATCGCTCGGAAACCGGACCTGATGCCTGAGAATTCAGGTTGAAAACTTTGTTACAACTCTCGGTGAGGTGAATTACGAAATCTTCTCGGGAGGTTAGGAGGGAATATGACAATTGATCAGGAAGAACGAGCCGGGGCGAATTTGTCATTTTGGGAAGCGACGGATGCGGAGCCGGCGCTGCATTCGCTGCGCGAGAACAGTTCGGCGGACGTTTGCATTGTGGGCGCAGGGATCGCGGGGCTCTCGATTGCTTATGAGCTGAGCCACGCCGGCCTGAAGGTCATCGTCCTCGATGATGGAGCGATTGGGCGCGGCATGACGGCGCGCACGACCGCGCATCTGGTAAACGCGCTGGACGATCGCTATTACGATCTTGAAAAATATCACGGCGAAGATGGCGCCGTGATGGCGGCGCAAAGCCACAGCGCTGCGATCGATCGCGTCGAAAAAATTGTCGCGACGGAGAAGATCGATTGCGATTTTGAACGGGTCGACGGTTATCTTTTCGAGCCCCCTAACGAGTCGTTGAAGAACCTGGAAAAAGAGTTCGAGGCCTGCCAGCGAGCCGGACTCGCGGTGGAATGGGTCAAGAACGCGCCGATCGAAGGGTTCGAAACCCATCGGGCGATTCGATTTCCCGGCCAGGCCCAGATCCATCCTTTGAAGTATCTGCAAGGACTGGCCGCATCGGTGACCCGGCGCGGCGGACAAATTTTTACCGGGACGAAGGTCGAGGAAGCGGTCGGGGGAACGAATGCGCGGGTCACGACGACGAACAAACTGAATGTGACGGCCAAGGCGGTGGTGGTCGCGACCAACTCGCCTATCAACGATCGCTATGTCATTCACACCAAGCAGGCGCCTTACACGACCTATGTGATCGGGTTGCACGTACGGCCGGGGGATGTCACACGCGCTCTCTTTTGGGATACGGCCGAGCGTGCCGGAATGGAAACAGGTCTCGGAGCGGTGCCCTATCACTACGTTCGGCTCGCAAAAGGTGATGGGGTGGACAACGAAGTTTTGATCGTCGGCGGAGAAGATCACAAAACAGGCCAGGCCGACGATTTCGAACAGCGGTTCCAACGTCTGGAGGATTGGGCGCGCGCGCGCTGGCCCGAGGCCGGCGACGTGCTTTTTCAATGGTCGGGGCAAGTGATGGAAACGGTGGACGGACTCGCTTACATCGGTCGAAACCCGGCGGACGAAGCGAATGTTTACATAGCGACAGGCGATTCCGGGAACGGGATGACGCATGGTGTCATCGCGGGGATGCTCATTTCGGAGCTCATCCGGCGGGGTGATCACGCCTTGGCGAAACTCTACGACCCGGGGCGCATTACCCCGCGGGCCACCGCGGATTTCGCGAAGGAGAACATCAACGTTGCGGCGCAATTCGTGGATTACTTCACCGGCGGCGATGCCGGGTCGCCGGATGATTTGAAGCCTGGAGAAGGGGCCGTTATTCGGCGAGGCGTCAAGAAAATCGCGGTGTATCGTGATGAAGCGGGCACGCTGCACGAGATGACGGCGGTTTGTCCGCACCTGAAATGCATCGTGCACTGGAATCGGACGGAAACGACTTGGGATTGTCCCTGCCACGGTTCACGCTTCGACGCGCTGGGGAAAGTCCTCAACGGCCCGTCAGTCGCGGATCTCGCGCCGGTCGAGGGGAACGGCACGTAGTCTTTTCATTCGTTGTCCGGCGATTGAAATGGCTCGCGCGAATTCCCGGCGCGCCGCAATTCTTCGACGCGATGCTGCTCGGCGCCACGGGATTGTTTTACCCGAAACGGCTCCGCGCGATCAGCTCGATTGAATCGACGGTGGGCGGCTGGCCTGGCATGCGGGTTGGCATCCATCGTCTCGGCGGCATCGGTTTCTTCTCTCGCGGCCGGGAGTCGAGCCATATTCACGGGAATGGACTGCTCGATTGTTTTGTCGGTCGAGCGAATCGCGATCGCCTGGTCGCCAGCGGCGAAGCCTTGCCGCATCATGTGTTTCCCAATTCCGGCTGGATCAGTTTCTGGGTTGAAGATGAAAAGGATATTGAGGCGGCGCTGCGGTTGATCCGGATTGCCGCGGCGAATGAACGCTGAGAGCTTCCGCGCTTATTGTCTGGCGAAAAAATCGGCGACCGAGGGAATGCCGTTCGGTCCCGACAACATCGTCTTCAAAGTGAAAGGAAAAATGTTTGCGCTTCTCGCGCTTGATGAAATTCCGACGGCGGTGAATTTGAAATGTGATCCCGACCTGGCGCTTGAATTGCGGGACCGTTACGAGCAAGTCGAGCCTGGTTACCACATGAACAAGAAGCATTGGAACACGGTCGTGCTGGATGGTGTGATTCCGGACAGCGAACTGCGGAAGATGATTGATCATTCCTACGAGCTGGTGGTGGCGAGTTTGCCCAGGAAAAAATTGTAGCCGGGATCGGCGATCCCGGCCGCGAATTGCGCCGGAAAAATTGGCAATAGCCCAGCGTTTCAACGCTGGGTCAATATCGGTATCATAAAGGCGAGTCCCCGCGGGACGAAAGGAGGGCATGCTGTCGAAGGTTTCTTTCGTCCCTAACGGGACTCATTGCGCCCATGATCCTTTGCTCCCAGCGCTAAAGCGCTGGGCTATTTTCGGGAGAGGGACAAAATAGGAAGGATGCTATAGCCGGGATCGCCGATCCCGGGCGGCGACGTGTCGGGGCACAAAGGCCCCTCCCACATTGGCGTCGGCCACAGGCCGACGGCTACAATTGACGGCGAAATCGCGGTTACAGCGTCCGCACTTCCACTTCACCCACGTCCAGCTGTAACGCTTCTCGCGCTACCCTCAGGAACGCGTCCGGCGGATCGGTCAAGGCGACTCGAAGCGCACCGCGAGCGCCCTCCGGAGCCTGAAGATTCTCGCGTTGCAAAAGATCGCGGATGGCAAGCGCGCAATTCTGCGCTGAATCCACGAGGGCGATTTTGTCGCCGGCCAATCGGCCAATGGCATTTCGCAAAAGCGGATAATGGGTGCAACCGAGCACGAGGGTGTCGACGCCGTCGTTCATCAATGGCGCGAGGTATTGCAGAATGATCTCATCGGTGATGGAACTCTCCAGCCAACCTTCCTCGATCAGCGGCACAAGGAGCGGACACGCCCGCGCGGTTACCCGGACCTGCCCATCGAGCGAACGCAGCGCCCGCTCGTAGGCGCCGCTCGCGATCGTCGCCCGCGTGCCGATCACACCGCTGTGTCTGCTGCGGGTTTGCGCGATGGCAGCGCGCGCGCCCGGCAGAATGACGCCGGTGACAGTAACCGGCAGCGTTTCCTCCAAACGCGACAGGGCCAAAGCGGAAGCGGTGTTGCAGGCGACGACGACAGTTTTGGCCCTTTCTGCGAGCAACATTGCCGCGATCTCGAGACTGTAACGTTGCACCGTCGCCGCGCTTTTCCCGCCGTAGGGAACGCGGGCGGTGTCGCCGAGATAGAAGATCGATTCGTTAGGCAAAAGCGCCCGGAGCGCGCTCACCACCGTCAATCCTCCGATCCCGGAGTCGAAAACGCCGATCGGCTGGGCCGCCTTAACCGATCCAGGATTTTCTTCGGCGCTATTCACCGGCGCTAATCGAAATGGACGGAGGATGATGATTTTGCTGTTCGGGCGGCGTGTCGGCACCGAGCGGTTCGCTGATCGGCCGGGCATGAGGCGGCAGGTCCACTTTCGCCACCGCGAAGTTCGCTCCCTGGGTCCGATAATTTACCGCCGCATTATAATTCTGAACCCCCTGCGCAATAGCCACGCCGAGCCGTTGCCGATAATAACTGGTCGCAATCCGCTCTCCTTCGGCGGGATTGCTGATAAATCCACCCTCCACCAGCACAGCCGGAATTTTTACATCACGCAGGACATGAAATCGGGCATGCTTTACGCCGCGGTCGAACGCCGCCAGCCGGGACAAGACCGTCGCGTGGATGGACGCCGTTAGGGCGATGTTTCGTTCGTCCTGGGCATTCCCAGCATGCCGGGCCACGTCGGACGCCGAGACATGGTGCTCGCTGAACATATTTGAGGTTACTCCTTCCGGCGCCAGGGCGAACGTCTCCACGCCGGCGCCGCGCGCCGACGAGTTGAAATGAATGCTCACGAAAACAGCGTGCGAAAAACGGTTCGCGAAATTCACCCGATCTTCGAGAGAAACGGCGGTATCGGTGGCCCGCGTCATTTCCACGCGATAGCCCGCGCGGATCAATTCCCGGCGAGCCGCCAGGGCTACGTCGAGGGTAAAGTATTTTTCGCTGCCCCAGCTGCTCGAGGCGCCTTGGTCGCTGCCGCCGTGGCCGGGGTCGAGCACGACAGTTTCCACCTTTTCGGATCGTGCGATGCGGCTTGGCCGCAGGACCGGCTCGATGATTTTGCTCACGTCCATGACTGAGATCAGGTCTTCGCCGTTGTTGTTGAGCAGAGGAAAATGGGTGAAAAAACGAACGCCATTGATGGAAAGTTCGCTTGTTCCGGCCTGGGCGCGGATCGTGCGCCGCTCGCTCCGAAGCGACACCGTGCGGCTCACCCGCGTGTATTCGGGGAATTGATAGAACTGCGCGACGTTTCCGAAGGTCACGTAGGGCCGGTTGTTCGGCCGCAGGACCGTCCAATCGTCCGCCAGAGCGGCGATGGCCAGGAGGCCAAGTCCCGCGCCTAGTATCCCGCCCCAGGCCTTTTTCTTACTCTTGCTCATGTTCGCTATTGGACGAACTCGCCGGGGCGAGCTCGTGCTCCTGCTCGTAATCGTAATCGGGACGTTCTTCAAGCGGGGAGAAACCAGAGCAAGAGCAAGAGCAAGAGCAGGAGCAAGAAGCGGGGGCGCTCATTTGCATTCCAGCCTCGGCCCCGCATCATTCCCTCGCGATGCCTGAGCTGCCCAAAACTTACGATCCTACCGTCGTCGAACCGAAATGGTACGCCCGCTGGGAAGAGGCGGGCTATTTCCGCGCGGATACGAAGTCGACCAAGCCGCCGTATTCCATCGTTATTCCGCCCCCCAACGTCACCGGCATTCTGACGCTCGGCCACGTTCTCAACAACACGATCCAGGACATCCTCGCCCGCCGCGCGCGGATGCAGGGCTTCGAAGTCCTTTGGCTGCCCGGGACCGATCATGCGGGGGTTGGGACGCAGACCGCGGTCGAGAAGAATTTGCGGAAAACGGAAAACAAGACCCGGCAGGATTTGGGTCGGGAGGAATTCATCCGGCGCGTGGTCGAGTGGACCGAAAAACACGGTGGGATAATTATCAAACAGCTCAAGCGACTGGGCTGCTCCTGCGATTGGTCGCGTCAGCGTTACACTTTCGACGACGATTACGTCCGCGCGGTGGAAAACGTTTTCATCGATCTTTATCGCAAGGGCTACGTTTACCGCGGCCGGCGAATGATCAATTGGGATCCGGCTGCGCAGACGGCGCTGTCTGACGAGGAAGTGATCGCGCGGCCGCAGAAGGGGAAGCTTTACTATGTTCGTTACGAAGTCGTCGACGAGCCGGGGCGTTATCTCGAAGTGGCGACAACGCGGCCGGAAACGATCATGGCCGATACCGGTGTCGCGGTTCATCCCGACGATCCGCGTTATCGGGACCTGATCGGCGAACAGGTCTGGCGTCCGCTCGCTCGCGAAGAGCTTCCAATCGTGGGCGACGCCGTGATCGATCCGAAGTTCGGGACCGGGGTCCTGAAAGTCACGCCGGCGCACGATACGG
>JBAPMH010000397.1:0-5120 GCA_049278515.1 Chthoniobacterales bacterium | reverse complement strand
AACTTCTACATCGCCAACGAATGCGTTCTGCTCCCGACTTTCAACGATCCGAACGACTCGATCGCCGAGGCAACCCTGGCGAGACTTTTCCCGCGCCGACGAATCCTTCCCATCGATTGCACCGAATTGATCTGGGGCCTCGGCGCCTTCCACTGCCTCACTCAGCAACAGCCGGCAGGGCCTTAAACTGGCGTCACTTCCTGGATTTAGATTCCCGCCCCTAAATACAAAGGATGAGAGTTGCGCTGGCCGGGAATCGAGAGCGTGCCTTTATTAAAGTACGTCTGTCGCCGCCTCGCTCTTTCACGGTTCAACGCTCTTCTGTATAGGTGGCTTTTGCTTGTGCCGCTTGCCGGTCGTTGTAATTAGGCCGTATTCAACTGGTCTTTGCGAATGTCCAGGTGGCTCTTTTCTTCCAACGATGTGTCACGTAAAGCGGTGCGATGAAGCCGACAAAAGGTGCCGGGCTAGCTAACTCTTGCGGCAAAAACCAACAGCCGAGAAAATATACTACGGTACAGCCAATCCAAATACTGCTCGCTTTAAGGGCGACGCCGCGCTCGCGCGCCACCCGAGCGCTTCGAGTGATCAGAAAACAGACGGTGCATACGCAGATAAGGGCAAAGACGCTCAAGAGGGCACCAACGATTACGGCGCAACTGCGGTAACCTTCTGTTTCATCGGGGTAGTACGAAAATCTCCTGTCGGTGACATAAATTCCAACCAATCCGTTGACGGCTCCGATTCCGGTCCCTGCCACAATAGCTATCCAACTCGCTACTTCGGCGACGTTGTACAGGTGCGCGTGGGCTCGGAGGTGAAGCTTCCACATATGTTCCGTGGTTTTTATTGAAAGGGCGAGCGAGAGTAACACGAGCGATAGCAACCCTGCGCTTACAGCTAAAGATCGCCAGAAATTGAACTCGAAATTTAAGAAATACGGAAAGTAATGTAGAAGTGCGATCAACGATAAAACGCTTACCGTCCAGGCTGCCACTAAGTGGAAGAGCAAGCTGCCAACTAACTCGGCAGCTCGCGCTATTTGATTAAGAGCGCCGGAACCGTGCTGAAAGGGCGCGGAATCCAAGAGCAGCCAAGGCTCGCTACGGTCCGACAAATTTCCGTCTAATAAAAGGCGAAGACTGTTCGACAATATGATCGTGAGGCCAACGGCCAAAAGGGCTAGGACAAGAAACGCGGACTTTTGGTCAACGGTTATTCCCAAGACCGGGACGTTAACCACCTTCGCCGCCAACCTACTCCGGAAGGCCAAATAGATTGGTTTGAGTTCGGATTCTACGATCCCGTAGCGTATAGCGCGTGTAACTACAGCATCAAGTTCACCTGGCAGGTCATTGATCGGGAATCCAGCATCCAAATCCCAGAACTCCAGCTCAGACGCCGCGCGCAGTCTTAATGCAGCGAAGTGATAATGCCTCTTTGATTCATTGGTAATGATTTCGAAGGGAATAAATTGGGCAGGATTGGTTTCTTCGGACAGTTCATACTTCTCCCTAATTCGTTTGAGACCGGCGACGATGGGTTCATCTGAGTACTCTCGAATTGTTTGGGCATTTTGCGATTCCAGCAACCAGTTCACGCGGCGGCAGAAACTATACCCAACAAGCGGAAGCGTTCGTGGCTCCCTAATGAAAACGCCGTCGTCCGGGCTTAAAGGAAATTGCTCGTATGGAATCGCGTTTTGAAGTAGCAACTGTCGGAAAGCGCTGCGTTCTATGTGACCGAAGTCGGTCTTTAAGTGCCGCCCATCTAGCACGATAAACACGGTGAGTGCTTCGAGCGCTGCAAGAGTAAGAATCAGCCAATTGGCTCTGACGATATTCTTATCCAGCATAGACATCCCGATCAACTCTACAGAAATACGAAGCCGTCTAAAGAGAACTAGTAACGGGGTGGCGAGCAGCCCGGGGCGCCGGGTTGAGGATGATGCCCTGGCGAGTTCGACAGCGAGGCGTCGGAGCGAACAGCGGATGGCTGAATCTTCTGGCTAAATGGTGGTGTCGTTTCAAAGAGACGCGAGCAATCGACTGCGAAACGGAACGATCTTCACGGAAACGGTTGGACGCCCTCTCCGTTCAAAAACTGATGCTAACAATGGCCCTGCGACTACGGCGGGAGCAACCTGGATTTTTTCCTTCGGGAGGCCACGGCAGGTTTCACTACCAGACGCACTCGATCCACCGAATGAGGGGCATGGCCGGGCGGCCACACCACTGTATCCGGCTTGGTGCCGAGCTTTTCCATGACATCCGTGAGTCGACGGTGGAGCCGCAGGCGCTGGACCTCGGATGCTTTCGTGGCATACCGGCGGTCCGCGAGGTTCCGCTTCTCCTCTTTGTCACTGCGCAGGTCATACATCTCAAACTGGGCCTTCTGGCCGTAATGCGGATCGAAGTAGACCGCGTATTTCCAATGCTTTTCCACGAGGCAGCGAATGTGCGATGGCCCCATGTCCTGCGGCTTTGGCGTCGTGACGTAATCATCGTCATACGTGTAGTGGACGTAATCCTGCACTTCGGCGCCGGGGTTCTCGAGAACGCGTTTGAGGCTTTTGCCTTGAAACGTCCAATCGTCGGCCTTCACCCCTGCGATGTCGGCCATCGTAGGCATGAGGTCGATCAGGCCGGCCAAAGCCTGGGTGGTTTGCGCTCTTGGAAAGGCCCGTGGATTTGAGAAAATCATGGGCACGTTGAGCGTCTCGCGGTAGACGTTGTACATCTTCTGCCGCTGCATGCCGTGGGCCATCGCCATGTCCCCGTGGTCGCTGATGCGCACGATGAGGGTCTTGTCCGTGAAATTGTTGTGGTCCAGCGCCTTCAGCACTTTCATGATTTCCTGATCCGCCAGCGAAGTGAGGTAGGCGTAGAATTGAAGATACTTCCGGGCTTTGGCGTGCGACTTAATCGGCCCGGCGACCTGGGTCAGTTCGCGCCATTTTTTCTGCACGGTGGGCTTCGTGTGCAGCTTCTCCGAAACCGTGCCGGGAAGTTTCACCTTGATGTCGTCGAAGTCCTTGTCGCGGTAGCCGGCGTATTTGTAACGCGGGACCTTCTTTTTCCCTACTTTCACGGCGGCCTTTGCCGTCCCTGGGTACGAGAGCACATCGTGCGGATTAACGAGTGACACCACCAGAAAGAACGGCTTCTCGCCATGCTGCTTCCGGTAGTGATTGAGGTAGTGCAGGGCGCTGGCTTTCACGCGCTCGTCCTCCGGGATGTTGTCCCCGTAGCGGGCGGATTGGCCGAACCCGTCGATGAAGCGGCCGTCGTTGTTGTAATTGCCGCCCCCAAAGTTAAAGACCGAAGCATCGTCTCCCGCGTCCGGGTAAGTCCATTCATCAAAACCGTAGTTGTCGGCGATGTTTTTCACGTCCGCCTGCGACCAATAGAGCTGGCCGTTTATCTCCGGATCGCCTTGGTCGGTATTCTGCAAATGGTCAAAAAACCCGACGGGCTTGTTCAGGTGGAATTTGCCCTTGTAAGCCACATTGTAGCCCGCGGCTTTCATCATCCTGGCCATCGTTTGGTAGTTGCCCGGGAGGATTTGCTGGCCCAGTTGCTTGGGGTTGTTGGGCTGGTCGTATTCCAGCACCTGGGTCACTTTGTGATGCGCCGGGAACATGCCGGTAAAGAGCGTGGCGCGGCTGGGCGAGCAGGTGCAGCTATTGCAATGCGCGCGCTCGAACGCCAGACCGTTTTGCCGCAGCCGGTTCATGGCGGGCAGATTCTCTTTTGCCCATTTCGGATCCATGAACGGGACCGAGGTTTGCTGGTCGGTGATGAGAAAAACGATGTTCGGTTTTTTCGGGAGATGGGATAGGGCCATAATGGGATGCCGGTGCGGGGTTGCGTCGTGGTTAGAGCGGGTCGATTAAAGAGTGCGTCGGGATACCAGGACGTTATTTCAGCGGCTCATGCGGAAAGCAACCCCTTTCCCCTCTCGGAGCTTACGCGCCCGGCAGCGTTTTGCGCCTCGGCGCCTAGGCAGGCCGCCAGACTGTCAAGCCGCCGAAGACGCTGAGATAGGCTGCGCCGGTCGGACCCACCGTCAGCCCAGCATACCAATTGTTATTCGCCTCTGCCACCGCGCCAGGGTCCGTGAATTTTTGGACGTAGGCGAGAGGCTTGACCAGGTTCCCGTTTGCGAAATCCAGGGCCGCCCAATACCACCCTTTCGTGTCCTTGGCATAAGTGTAGAAAATTCCATCGCCAGTCGAGAGCTGCGAGACGACCGAAGGCACGGCGACTTTTGTGCTGGTCCAAACCACCTTTGATTGTCCCGTGGCCGGATCAAAATCGATCCGGGCCACCCCCGGTTTTGTGGTCAGGGGGCCGGCGGTGCTGTCGATATTACTGTTGCCCCAGTTGTTTTCGATCAGGATTGAACGGTTCACGGCGATCAATGAGTTTTCGCACGCACACGCGCCTGACGTCTCGGTAAAGACAGGCTGTTGGGCCACCAGCTTGCCGGTCTCGCGCGAATACACGTTCACGTTCATTTGGGGGGCGTTGTCGGCGATGGCAACGAACCGGTTGCCGGCAAAATCGTCGAAGCAAGTGGGCGTGGTGCCGCACCCCACCTGGTTTTGGCCCGGTTTCTCGACCAGGCCGCAATTATAGGGCGCGCGCCAAACCGTTATCGGCCCCTGGGCTCCCCTCGTGTAACGATACAGCGACCCCTCGGTGGCGACGCCGGGATTGGGCGAATCTGTCACGATGTACACCCCTCCATTGCCGTCGCTTGCAAAAGATTTGCTGATGGTTTCGACCTGCACGACGAGCGAAGGCTTTCCAGTGTAAATGTCGATATAGCCGACCACGCCCCCTTGCGTAATATACCAAATATTGCCGTAGCTGTCCGGCAGCACGGAGTTCACGGCATCGTCAGAGTCGTTAATAGAGCTCTTGAGGTCGTAGGTTTGATCTTGAAGTTGAATGAGTTGGTTACCGCTGGTGGAATAGGTCCGGATTTGTTGATCGGCGGTGACGCAAACAACGTTGCTCTTCTGATCCAGATAAAAATATCCGCCCGCAAAACTGATCTTGCCGCTGGGGTTCTTCTTCCTCTGGGGCAGCAAAACTTTGGCCACGGTATTGAGC
>JBAPMH010000396.1:0-3952 GCA_049278515.1 Chthoniobacterales bacterium | reverse complement strand
CGCCGCTCCCGGTCTGCCGAGTCCAACGGGTTAACGCCGGCCAACCTGAGCGCCGAAGCGTCCTTGCGGAGAAGGGTTGAACGTTAGACGTTCGTTTTTATGTCTCACGAGCTCGAACAACTGCGCGACTCCGCGCTGGCCGAAATCGGCAGCGCCACGGATGACCAGGCGCTCGAAGCGGCCCGGGTCCGTTATCTTGGCCGGGCGGGCAGCATTTCCGCCTGGGCCGAGCGGATGAAAACGCTCAGCAAAGAAGAGCGGCCGGTGGTGGGAAAGTTTTTGAACGAGGCGCGCAAGTCTGTCACCGCGGCGATTGAAGAAACAGCCGAGCGTCTGCGGGCGGCGAAGGAAGCAGGCGAGCTCGCGAACATCGATATCTCGCTTCCCGGCAGCACTTCCGAGCGCGGCAGTTTGCATCCTCTCACCCAAATGCTCGACCGCGGCATCGGCATTTTCCGGCGAATGGGGTTCGCGCTTGCCGAAGGACCCGACGTCGAGACCGAATGGCACTGCTTCGACGCGCTCAACACCGCGCCGGACCATCCCGCTCGAAATGAGCAGGACACTTTTTATTTGCCCGACGGCCGGTTGCTCCGGACCCATACCTCGACCGTCCAGATTCGAACGATGGAAAACGCCCCTCCGCCGATTCGCATCATCGCGCCCGGCGCCGCTTATCGGCGCGATGAAGTGGACGCCACCCACAGCGCCCAGTTCCACCAGATCGAAGGTCTTTACGTGGACGAGAAAGTGAGCGTTGCGGACCTGAAGGGCACCCTGGAATTTTTCCTGCGGGAACTTTTCGGCGCCGACGCGCAGGTGCGTTTCCGGCCCCATTATTTTCCATTCACCGAGCCGAGTTTCGAGATCGACGTGAAATCGAAGGCGCTCAGGGGCGGTGAGCAATGGCTGGAGATGTGCGGCTGCGGCATGGTGCATCCAGCCGTTTTCGAGCAAGTCAACCGGGCTCGGGGCGATAATGCCTACGACCCGGAGAAATGGAGCGGATTCGCCTTCGGGCTCGGCATGGATCGCCTGGCCATGATTCTGTTCGGCATTCCCGATATCCGGTTGTTCGCCGGAAACGACCTGCGCTTTCTGAGGCAATTCGCATGAAATTTTCTGTTAACTGGCTGCGCGAATTCGTCGAGCTGCCGTCGAAGGTCGAAGAACTGGCGGAGTTGCTCACCCTCGCCGGGATCGAGATCGAGGGAACCCAGACGCGCGGCGCCAATTTTGACAAAGTCATCGTCGCGCAAATCAACGCTTCCGAGCAGCACCCGAACGCGGATCGCCTCAGCGTCTGTCAGGTTGACGACGGGAGTGGCCAGCCGCGCCAGATCGTTTGCGGAGCGAAGAACTACAAAGTCGGCGACAAAGTTCCGCTCGCCTTGCCCGGTGCCGTCCTGGTGGGCGATCTCAAAATCAAACCGAGCAAACTGCGCGGCATCGAGTCGCAGGGAATGCTCTGCAGCCCCAGCGAGCTCGGACTTACTGACGATAGCGATGGTTTGTTAATTCTTTCACCCGAGGCCAGGATCGGCGAACCGATCGCCTCGCTTTTCCCCGCGGACACAATTCTCGAGGTCGAGATCACCCCGAACCGCGGCGATCTGTTGAGCCATTTCGGGCTGGCCCGGGAGATAGCGGCGATTCGCGGGACGTCATTCCGAGCGGAGCGAAGCGAAGTCGAGGAACCCCGGGGAAATGTCGATGGCAAGGCCACGGGGTCCCTCGCCTTCGCTCGGGATGACGGCAGCATCAAAATCTCCGCCTTCGCAGAGTGCCCGTTCTATTCCGCTCGCCGGATCGAGAACATCAAAGTCGGCCCGAGCCCCGATTGGCTGCGAGCGCGAGTCGAGGCAGTCGGCCTCCGTTCCATCAATAATATCGTGGACGTCACCAATTTTGTAATGCTCGAACTGGGCCAGCCGCTTCATGCGTTCGACGCGGACAAGTTGAGCGGCGGCATCCAGGTGCGGCTCGCGAAGACCGGCGAGAAGTTTCTTGCGCTCGATGGAAAGACTTACTCGTTAAGCGACCGTGATCTCGTCATCGCCGACGATGCGCGCGCGGTCGGGATCGCCGGCGTGATGGGGGGCGAAGATACGGGCGTGACGGATTCAACAACGACGCTGCTCCTCGAAAGCGCGTTCTTCAATCCTTCCAGCGTGCGGCGCACCGCCCGGACTCTCAGCCTGCCCAGCGACGCGAGCTACCGTTTCGAGCGCCGCGTCGATCCGGGCCTTGTGCTGGCCGCATCGAATCGAGCCTCCGAATTGATGCGGGAAATCGCAGGCGCGAAGCCGGCCGCGGAAATCGCGACCGCAGGCACACTCCCGCTGCCGCCCGCGGACGTTTCCGCGCGCTACCAGCACGTCGACGAGTTAATCGGCGTTTCGGTATCGCCGCAGCGCGTCGATGAAATCCTGCAACGTTTCGGTTTGGAGAAGGCGGGCTCCAGCGGCGAAGAGCAAAGCTCGTGGCGCATTCCGAGTCACCGCTTCGATCTCCAGCGCGATGTCGACCTCATCGAGGAGGTGGTTCGCGTCTTTGGAATCGCCCACGTGCCGGGGCAGGATCGCAGCCGCTTCACTCCGCGGTCAGAAGCCGATCGGGCCTACGATTTCGAGTCCGCCTTAAGGCAACGCCTGGTCGGACTTGGCCTGGTTGAATCCCGGACTTCGACTCTTATCTCGCGGGCCGAGGTTCCCGCCCAGGGCGCCGTCGAACTCAAGAATCCTTTAAGCGACGATCATGTCGCGTTGCGACCGGTTCTCTTGCCGGGAATGCTCAAAGTGGTAAAACGGAACTTGAGCTCAGGCGCACGCTCCATCCGTTTGTTTGAAATAGGTCGCACCTTCCTGCCGCCCGATGCCGCGGAAGGACGCGCGCTCGGCATCGTGCTTTCAGGGATCGCTGACGGCATGGTGCACTGGCGCAGTTCGTCGAAACGGCCACTCGATTTTTTTGACCTGAAAGGAGTGATCGAGGCGCTGACACCACATTTTGTCTTCCGGCGCAAATCCGACTCGGCTGAGGCTCTTTGGGCCGAAATTCTGTTCGGCGGCATCTTAGTTGGCTACGGGGGGCAACTCTCCGTGGTTCAAGCCCGAGACCTCGGCGCGGTGGGTCCTGTCCTCGTCGCGCAAGTGGATGTCGGTCACATTTTCCAAACTGCGCAGCAAATGCCTCGTTTCAGTGAGATCGACAAATTTCCGGCAATCACGCGCGACATCGCCATGATCGTTCCGGAAAATTTGGCGCATGAAAAAATCATGAGCACGATCGCAAACGCGAACGAACCACTGTTGGCGAGCGTGGAATTGTTCGATGTTTTCAGTGGCAATGAAGGACAAAATTTCGGCGCTGGAAAAAAGTCGATGGCATATGCGTTGACATATCGCGACAAAACTCGCACACTGACGAACGACGAAATCAGCGTGGTCCACGCGAAGATTCGCGAGCGGTTGCAGCGGGAATTGGGCGTGGAGCTACGGGAGTAGTTCTTTGATAAGGCGGAGAGTTTTTGATTGAGGGTTGGGATGGAAACCAGCGCTTTTCGCTCAACTCTCAACCGAGAACTCTCTGCCAAATTTGCCCTGCGGTGTTCGAGATTACAGGTGTGATTCCCGAACCGATATTTCATTAGCTAGGAGGCTTGGCCGCATTGGGAAAATGACATGCCTTAATTGGAAGTCAGACGCTCATGCGGTGGTCATCCGCCCGTTACCGAAAGGGAACGGGATATCCGCCTTAACGGCATCTGCGGGGTAATAATTTAAACCCCGGACCGCGAATGCGGTTCGGGGTTTTCTCGTGCTCGTGCTCCAGATCGAAAGCGTAATCGACGGATTTAAGATTCGATCACGAGCACGATAACGAAGAAACCACAGGCCAATCTATGAAGATCCAATTCACTCTTTTGCTTGCCGTCGTTGCATCGCTCGTC
>JBAPMH010000395.1:0-8668 GCA_049278515.1 Chthoniobacterales bacterium | reverse complement strand
CTTCCAGGCTGCTCACATAGACGACCGGATGACGGTCCCCCGCCCCGGCGGCGCGTTTTCGGCCATGACTGGGATCGAATTGCTCGTATTCAGCATTCGTCACGGGATAGCGCGATATGTAAAACTTGCTGAGTGTCACCTTCGTCACCGGCCGTTCGTTGGGCGCCGCGTCCATCGCTTCGCTTCCCATGGTAAATTCACCCGAGGGAATAAAGAGCATTGGGGCGCCGGCGGAATTGACGTAGTTGGCAAAACGCACCCGATCGGTCTCGGGGCTTGGCGCAACCGGGGCGGCGGCTGGAGGAGCTTCGACGGTCGCCGGCTTGGCTGGCGGATGCGCCCCGTTCATCCGCGGCGGCGGCGGCGGCACGACCACCTCATTCGACAGCTTGTCGGCTTCCTCGAGATAAAGGTCGACCAGCTCCTCAGCTTCATCGACTTCAATGCCGAGATTTTCCGCCATATTGACGAAGGCATCGCGGGTATCATCCGCCATGCCGTCGCTATCGAGGTTGCTCAGACGAAGCATCCGGAGGAAATCCTCCTTCGGGTCGAGAGATTTCTGCCGGCGCGCCCGGGTCTCCCTGCCCGCGGGCGTGGCCGCTGGCTTGGCTGCGGGCGGCGCATTGATCGCGACCCGTTGGGCGCCGCTATCTTTGAGCTCCGCATCGATGTAGGCAACGATCTGCTCCTCGGAGAGGCCATGCTCGACTCCGAACCGGTGCAGGCTTCGTTCTTCCTCCGCAGTCAGGGCGCCATCGGCCAGGGCAAAAGTCAGATACTTGTGAAATTCGATGACCGCCTGTTCGGTCGCTTGCGCGGCGAGTTCGGAATCTACCTGCTGGCGCCGAACCGGATCCAAAAGCTCGACCCGGGCCTCCGTCAAATAACGGGACGATTCATCCAGGCCCGGCCGCAGGATTTGCGCGAGCGGATTGCTCGGTTGGTTCTTGAGCGGGAGCTTCTTTTGCCACCACCGCATCAGTTCGCGGCAATGTTGCTCGATCAGCTCGTTACTCGGATTGGCGCGGGGATCGAGACAAAGACGTTCGTAAAAATTCGGCGACTTGTACTTGCTCCACCCGTCCCATTTGTGTGGGTCGTCGGGTAATGGAACGGGAAAAGCAACCTCGAGTTGCATCATCTCAGGTTACCGCGATGGCGCCCAACCTTTTAGTCGCACGCTCCACTTCATCCGGCGCCAGACCCGTGTTTCGCTCAATCGTCACATTGGCCCGGTTACCGGAGGCGTAGACGGCGACCTCCAGAACCTGGTTAGCATTATATTCATACGTCAGCTCGACCGGAGAACCCTTCGGCAGAAACGCCGGAAGCTCGACGTCGCAGAGGCCGAGTGGAGTGCACTCCGCGGGAAGCGTGCTCTCTCCTTCCACGATCCGCACCACGGCCCGTCCCATATTGGCGCTGGCCGTCCCGAAAGAATTCTTCGCCGTGGCGGGAATGGCGGTCATCTTGCGAATCATCGGAAAAACGTATTCCTCCAGATGAGCTTCATCCCAGAGCACCACCCCAAGCGTGTGCGAGGTAATGTTCGTCACCTGAATGAGACCGCCCTCCCGGGAAGAAAATTGCTGGCGCGTGTCGTCCGGCACCGTCTTTACCCCGGAGCGTTCCTCTTCCCGCAAGAGAGAAAGAATGCCCTGGATGGCGGCTCCCACGGCCACGGCTTCGTCCGGGTTAACATCGTCCACCAAAGGCACCGCCGAAAGGCTTTTGACCATTTCGCGAACCATCGGCATGCGTGTCATTCCCCCGACGAGAAGAACTTTATTCATGTCCTTCCACTCCATGTTGGCTTCCTGGAGGACCATCTCGCAAATCGTCTTGCACTTCTCGACCAGGTGCCGCGTCTTCAACTCGAACTCCTCCCGCGTCAGTTCGACCTTCACGCTCTTGCCATTGTGGCTGTGCACGATCGCGGTGCGCGGGCGGCTCGAAAGCTGAATCTTCGCCGCGAGAGCACGGCTCTGGAGATCCTGGTAACTTTCCAGATCGAGAAGCGGATTTTCCCCATGCGCGCGATCGAATTCTTCCGCGACATGGTTCACGATGACGTCGTCCCAGTCCTTCCCGCCCAAACGATGGTCGCCGTTGGTCGCAATCATCTGAATGCCCTGCCCTTCGATCCGCATGATCGTCACGTCGAAGGTGCCGCCGCCCAGATCGAACACGAAAACTGTCTGGTCTTCGTCGAGCTTGTCCAAACCGTAGGCCACCGCGGCGGCCGTCGGTTCGTTGATGATCTGAAGAACATTCAAACCAGCGAGCTGGCCGGCCGTGATCGTCGCGGTGCGCTCGGCGTCGTTGAAATAGGCCGGCACAGTGATGACTGCATCCGTGACCGGCTCCTTCAAATATTTTTCAGCATCGGCCTTCAGTTTGCGCAGAATGAGCGCGGAAAGCTCCTCCGCCGAATAAACCTTGCCGTTGAATTCGCGATGAAATTGTTCCTTCGGCTTGCCGATCTCGCGCTTGACGAAATCGACGATGCGTTCGGCCTCGGCCACGGAGTTATTCTTGGCCAGGGTGCCGACGATCACGCTCTCGCCATCAAATAAAATAACCGACGGAGTGATGCGTTCGCTTTCCGAATTCGGGATGATCTGCGGCTTCCCGTAAATGTCGATATGCGCCATCGCGCAGAACGTGGTGCCAAGGTCGATTCCAACTACTTTTCTTCGAGTCATATGTGGAGAAGGCCGTCGTAAGAGACGAACCTTTGTTTCGCACCCAGCGTAGTTGCAATTTCCATGCCTCCGCCGGGAGGCAATTCCACGTATTATTCAGGCGAGAAATGCGCCTGGGGCCGGGTCCGTCTAGCCAAATCGTTTTGCAACCACTTCTTCCGGGCGCAAAACCTTGTCTCGCCAGAGAAATCCACGCTTCACCCGCATCACGATGCGTCCTTCATCTTCCGCGTACTCGGCCGGTTCGTAGCTCACCACCCGATGCAAGGCGCGATCCACCATTTCCCTGGGTTCGATTTCGCTCACCTCCATGCGATGCAGGATTTCGGTGAGAGAATGGATCGCGTTTTCGAGGTTTTCGCGCCACTGCCCCAGCATCCCTCGCTTCTTGTCGCCTCCCTCCATCGCGGTTTCGACTTGCGCCAGAAGACCGCTCAGGTCGTCAAACAAGATCAGCAGATCGCGAATAAAAGGCTTCTGGAGCGATTCGTGCAGGAAATTGTCGCGGTACTTAATCAGTTCGTCATGGAGCGAATCGAACAATCGCTGGTTGACCGTTTCAGTATTGCGGAGCGCGGCCATGTGCTCGTCCATCTTCCGGAACTGCTCCGAGAGATCGTTTTTTTCCGTGCCCTCCAGCTTCTGGAGCCGGTTCATCACGTTTTCCTCGAATGCCGTCATCCGTCCGTTCAGGGTGCGGAATTCCTCCAGAATCTGCGAAAACTGCTCCCCGCTCCCGTCCGTTTCCCATGGTTCCGGTATCGTCTTTTCGGCCTCGGCGCTCAATTGCTGCATGGCCGACGCAAATTCGTCCGTGATCTTGATCTCCATTGGGGTTTTCATTCGTCAGGCTTGCTTGGAAAAGAATTTGCGGATGGCGTCGACCAGTCCCGGGATATCGTGGCGCCGCGCTTCCAGGGCCACTTCGAGGCCGCGTTCACGCGCTGTCTTCGACGTAACCGGCCCGATGCTGGCCACTTGCATGTTGGCCGGCCACGGCACGCCAAGCGCCAGGAAATTTTCGACTGTGGATGAGCTGGTAAACGTGATCAGATCTGCGCCTTCCTCCAATAACCGGCGCCGCGCGCCGGTGTCGTCGCGCGTTTCGGGCACCGTGCGGTAGGCGAAACCTTCGTCCACAATAGCTCCCAAAGCCGAGAGCTCCCTGGGTAGCAAATCGCGCGCCTTCTCCGCTCGCGCGATAAGAATCCGCAGATTTTCCACGCCGCCTTCCTTGCGCAATTCCCGCACCAGCGATTCAGCCACGAATTCGTCGGGCTGAAGGTCCACCTTCAGGTGAAAATCCCTGATGCGCTGCGCCGTCGCGGGGCCGATGGCGGCGATGCGGGCGCCACCGATCTCGCGGGCATCGGCGTAGAGCTTATAGAAGAGATCGAAAAACGCGTTTACGCCGTTTGGGCTCGTAAAAACAATCCAGTCGTAGCCGTGGGCGTCCTGGACCAGTTCGGCGAAGGCACGAAGATCGGTCGGCGGCTCGATGCGAATCGTGGGCAGCTCGATGACGTCGGCGCCGAGAGCGCGCAGCTGTTCGGTCAGGACTCCAGCCTGTTTCCGCGTTCGCGTCACGACAATGCGCTTACCCGAGAGCGGGCGATTCTCGAACCAATTGAGTTCGTCGCGCAGGGTCACGACTTCGCCGAAAACTGCGATCGCCGGCGCAGCGAAATCCGCCCCGCGCGCGCGTTGGGCGATGTTCTCCAGACTCCCCACGAGCGTTTCCTGCCGGCCGGTCGTTCCCCAGCGGATCAAAGCCACCGGCAAATCCTTCCTTACGCCATTGGCCATCATTTCCTTCGCGATCGCTTCGATGCGCTCAACTCCCATCAGCATCACCTGGGTGCCGCCGAGTTTCGCCAGCGCGCCAAAATCAACCGCGCTCTCGCTCTTCGCCGGGTCTTCGTGGCCGGTAAAAAAGGTAACGTGTGAATTTTTGCCGCGATGTGTAACCGGAATACCCGCGTAAGCCGGGGCCGCGATGGCGGAGCTGACCCCCGGGACAACAGCGAACGTCAGGTCCGCGGCAGCCAGCGCCTGCGCTTCTTCGCCGCCGCGCCCGAAGAGAAACGGGTCGCCGCCTTTTAACCGGACCACCCATTTTCCTTCCCGGGTTTTCTCGACGAGCACCGCGTTGATTTCGTCCTGGGAAAGCGTGTGCGTCCCTGCCTTTTTCCCGGCGAAGATCAGCTCCGCGTTCTCCGGCGCCCAACGGAGCATCTCCGGATTACAGAGGTAATCGTAAACGATCACCTCCGCGCGCTCGATACACTCTTTTGCCCGCAACGTGACCAGGCCCAGGTCTCCCGGCCCGGCGCCGACGAGAAAGCATTGTCCCTTTTTGTTAGCCATTAATCGCTTCCCATAGTTGCCTCGCCAATTTCGCCGGCGACGCGGCCTCACCTTCCACTCTCGCCGAACGCGGTTCAACGCGCGGTGGTTTGAAAAGCTGGGCGCTCATCGTCATCGTGGAACCCGCGATCCTCGCCAGGACGCCAACCGGCGAGCCGCAGTCGCCCTCGAGCAACCGAAGAAACTCCCGTTCCGCCTTTAGACAGAGCAGCGTCTCCGAGTCGTTGACGGGCTGGACCACCATTCGGGTCGCGGCGTCATCGCTTCGAGTCTGAAGCGCGATTACCCCCTGTCCTCCCGCGGAAAGAAAATCCGAAGTATCCAAAACTCCGGCGTGAAGAGCCGAACCCTCGAAAAGGAACGAGCCCTCGGCGACATCGAATCCGAGCCGTTCCAGTCCCGCCCGCGCCAGCACAATTCCGCGCCAGTCGCTTTCGATAAATTTCCGCAACCGGGTCGGCACATTTCCCCGGAGCTCGACCGCCTCGACGTCGCGGTATTTCCAACGGAGCTGACATTGCCGGCGAACGCTGCCGGTCCCGATGGAGCCAGCCACAGGCGAGTTGCTTTTGCTGATCAGAACATCTTCCACCGGCGCGCGCGGCAGCACGCCGCCAATCATTAGTCCCGCCGTCATTACGCTCGGCAAATCCTTCGCGCTATGGACCGCGACGTCGATCTCCCGCGCAGCCAGCGCGTGCTCGATCTCGCCGGTAAACAAACCTTTGCGGCCCGCCCGAGGATCGAGCGCCTCCGCTGCGCGCACGTCTCCCCGGGTCGAGATGATCCGCGTTGCGATTTCCAAATCCGGCCAGGCTTTGCGCAACGCCGCTTCCACCAGGGCGGTTTGCGTCCGCGCCAGCTCGCTGCCGCGAGACCCAAGAACAATCTTCTGCGAAGCGGAGGCGCTCATCGAGCGCTTACGATTCCGACGCCAGGGCGTTCGGATTCAATGCCGGAGACGGCGAAAACCGTCCGCCAAAACGCGCCGCGAAATCCGCCACGTGTCCCGCGATGATTTTTTCGGCCGTCGAAATCTGCTGCCGGCGCAGCGCGAGCGATTGGTCGGCGATCGATTGGAGGGAATCAATGTCATATAAATAGACGCCATCCATTTCGTTGACCTCCGGGGCCACATCCCGGGGCACGGCGATATCGATAATGAAGAGAGGCCGGTCCGCGCGACCGATGAGCATCGGCTCCAGGATTTCGGGCGTGAGCAGTGGTTCCCCGGCAGCGGTCGAGGAAACGAGGATGTCGATCTCGCGGCATTGGGCGGTCCAGTTCTCGAACGCCACCGCCCTGCCCTGCACTTGGGCCGCGAGGTTTTCCGCGCGCTCCAGGGAACGGTTGCTCACTCGAAGATCGCTGACGCCTCGCGAGCTCAGGGCCCGCGCCGTTCGTTCGCCGGCTTCGCCCGCTCCCAGGAGAAGCACGCTGCGCTCGCGCAAGTCGCCGAAAATCTTTCCGGCCAGCTCGACCGCGACACTACCAACCGAAACAGCGCCACGAGTAATGTCGGTGCTGCTTCGAACCTGTTTTGCCACCCGAAACGCGCGTTGGAAAAGGCGGTGGAGCACCGGACCAGCACTGCCCGAGGCGTGCGCCGCTTCGTACGCTTTCTTGACCTGCCCGAGGATTTCGGTTTCGCCGACCACCATCGAATCGAGCCCGCCAGCCACCCGAAAAAGATGGTCGGCGCAGGCTTCGCCGTCGTGCCGGTAAAAGGCGTCGGCATTTGCCACTTCGTCGGCCCCGCATCGTTGCAACGCCGCCAGAACATCGTTGGTCGCCACCGGCGTCTCCGCGGCCGCATAAACTTCCACCCGATTGCAGGTGGCCAGGAGGAGCGTCTCGCTGCAACCGGTCGCGGCCCGCAACGCATTCTCCGAGCAACTGGCCGCGTGCCGCTCCCGCGTTTCCACGTTGGCGGTGTGATGGCTGAGGCCGACGCAAAACAGGTTCATGACGTCCGTTCCGAAACGAAATTGATCGCCCAGAGGACGGAGACCGCGGCGCTGAACGCCAGGATGCAGAGGGTCGCGATCCGCTTCGGCGCCAGCCGGTGAAGGTGTCTGCCCTGGAGAATCGTGCCGTAAAAAATCCAGACCGCAAAGGCACAGATCATCTTCACCCGGGGCAGCGGCTCGCCCGTAAAAAAGCCGCTGACCAGGCCGGCGGTGTAAAGCGCGAAGCCGAACCAGAGCAAACGAGTGATGGCCGCGAACAGATTAGTCAGCGGCGGCAAATGATAAAAGATCGAGTGCAATTGATGGGTCTTGAGCTGGCGCTCCTGGACGAGGTACATGACGCCGGCAACGCAGGAGAGCGCGAACGCCCCGTAAGCCATCATCGAAATCGAAGCGTGAAATTCGAGCCACGGATTCACCGCGAGCCGCGCCCGGGATGGAATATCGACCGGCGCCAGGAGCGCGAATCCCTGGATAAGCAAAACCAGCGGCGCGGTGAAGGCGCCCATCAACGACAACCGATAGGCGGGACCGACGGCGAGGTAGATCAGCGCGATCGACCAGGCAAGAAAGATGAATACTTCAAAGAGGTTGCTGATCGGGCACCGGCCGAGCGCGTGACCACGGACGTAAAGAAACGCGCTTTGCAGGACAAAGCCGATTGCGATCGCGACGAAATTAAAGCGGCGCGGACGAAAAATTCCGTCGCGCAGGGTCGCCACGGTATGCGCAACCGCGACGGCATAACAGAGCGTCGAAAGAAGGATGAGCTGTCGATCCACGGGACAGAAAATGTAGTGCGGCTTGCGCCCGGGGCAAAGCAGCTTCTACCTGAGGATTGCCGGTCGAACCGGTTACTCGCGGCCCTGGACCTTGTCGACCTTCCAGGTCCCACCTTCCAGCAGCAGGTTGACCTTGAGCCGGCGGTTCATATCCGCGGTCGCGCCTTTCAGCATGACCTCGGCGGTGGCGTTCTTATCGTTGATCTGCACGTTGGAGACCGAGATCTTCTTCGCCCACTGGTTGTCAAAGTCCTGCGCGTCGACAAAATAATCGCCGTTCAACCCTTCCGGCCCCCTCTTCATTTTGCCGATTTCATCCAGGAGGCGAGCGGTGGCGAACTGCTTCAACTCCTTCTGGTTACTCATCGGATCGCGGTTGGCGATGAGCTCCGTGACATACCAATGATAGAAACCCCGGATCGTCTCGGCCGGATTTGAGCTCAGCGACCTGGCGGGCTCAGCCGCCGGAGCGGAATGGCAATACGTGAGGGCGATGATTGCGACAAAAAGAGACGCGATTTGTTTCATGCTTCCGAATCAACGCTCAAAACTTCCTCCATCGCCATCTTTTAGTTGCCCTTGGGAGTCGCCGACACCGTTGACCTTTCGGACCTGATCGCTAGCGTCGGGGCGATGGGCTCCGATTCGATTGATAAATTGCGGGCGGCGGTGCGCGACGTGCCGGATTTTCCAAAACCAGGCATCATCTTCAAGGACATCACGCCGATTCTGGGCAGCGGGAAACTTTTCCGGGCGGCGATTGAAGCATTCCTGGAACAATGCCGGGGCAAGAAAATCGACAAGATCGTCGGGATCGATGCGCGGGGGTTCCTCTTCGGCT
>JBAPMH010000394.1:0-11218 GCA_049278515.1 Chthoniobacterales bacterium | reverse complement strand
ATTGTGGTGTATGAGCCGGGCACCGTCGCGGCCTTTAACGGAACATTCAGCCCTTTCCTGACCCGCTATTCATCTATCACCGGCGCGCAAACCCATACGACCTTTGCCGAATGGAGTACCGCCAATGTCGTCCACTACGGCAATATCGCAGCGTATCAGAATTTTATTTTCGCTGCCGATCAGAATACCAGCGGCGGCGCCGCGAACGGAATTGTTCGTTTCGATACCCAGACCAATACCGCCCAACGTTTCCTCCAGCCCATGGACGTCGTGGATGTGACGATGGGTCTCGATGGAAACCTTTATGCCCGGACACACGATTTCGCCTCGACAATCCGGGTTTACAACCCGCTGACGATGGCGTTCGTCCGCGAGATTCCTGTGCCCTCAAACATCATAGGAGGAAGCGGAGTCAGGAGCGTGGCCGTGGACCAGATGGGCCGCTTGTTCCTCCTCAACGGCAGCAACACCGTCTACCGGCTCAACGGCAGCGGTGCGATAGAGACGAGCAAAGCCGTCGGCATGTTTGGTCTGGGAGACATCGATGTCGATGAGACGGGGCGTCTGATCGTTAGCGCCAATAGCGATCGCGTTGCCGTGGGCGAGACGACGTTGACCAATGACTTTACTTCGTTCGGAGTGGTCAGCGGCTTACCCGTTTCTGGTCAGGCTCTTTTTGTCTCATTCGCCCGTCCCGTGCCAGTTGCCCCCCCGCCTTCGCCTACCCCTTCGCCGACCCCCACGCCCACACCTTCACCCACTTCCACACCGACTCTCACGCCAAGTCCAACTCCGACTCCAACACCCACGCCAACGCCAACTCCAACCCCAGCGCCCACTCTTACGCCGACTCCTAGCCCTGCGCCTTCCCCAGCTCAGGCGTTGAATATCTCAACGCGGATGCGGGTTGAAACTGGCAACAACGTTCTCATCGGCGGTTTCATCATCGCCGGCAGCGCTCCAAAAGACGTGGCCGTGCGCGGAATCGGACCTTCGCTCAACCAGTTCGGCATCACCGATGCTTTGGCTGATCCCACTCTCCAGCTGCGCGATAATAGTGGGGCATTGGTTCGGCAAAATGACAATTGGCAGGACGACTCTTCGCAAGCGGCGCAGCTAACTGCTCTCGGTTTCGCCCTCCAGAATCCCAACGAGTCCGGCATCGTTGATTCGCTCCAGCCCTCAAATTATACCGCGATTCTCGCCGGAAAGAACGGAGGGACGGGCGTCGGTCTGGTGGAAATCTACGACACGAGCCCGGCGTCCAGTTCGCAATTGGCGAATATTAGCACGCGCGGTTTGGTCCTCTCCGGCAACAATGTCATGATCGGCGGATTCATCCTGGGTGGGAACGCGACGACACACGTGGTCTTGCGCGGAATCGGACCTTCGCTGGCCCCATTCGGAATAAGCCCGGTCTTGGCTGATCCCACCGTGGAGCTGCGCGACAGCAACGGCGCGCTTCTCCTTGCAAACGACAATTGGCAGGACGATTCGGTGTCGGCCGCTCAGCTTGTCGTGCTTGGTCTCGCTCCGTCGGACCCGGCTGAGTCAGCCCTCTACGCCGCTCTGCCGTCGGGGGCTTTCACTGCAATCCTGGCGGGCAAGAACGGCGGTACCGGGATTGGATTGGTCGAAATCTACAATGTCCAATAGCGACCCCGAGATTTGACAGAGCTGATGTGACCCGTAAGGTAGCGGCTCTTTAGCAGCCATTGCCATGAAACGCACCCTACAGCGCTCGAAGCGCACACGGAAACAGCAGCACGGGTTTCGCGCGCGGATGAGCACGAAAGGTGGGCGCGCCACCCTCGCCCGGCGCCGTCAGCGGGGACGTAAGCGCCTCTTGCCGAAGGGCGTCGAGGTCCATTTCGCCCGCCATACCAAGGCGTAGGAAGAGCGTTAAAGGGTTAAAGCGTTGCAGCCGCCGCTTCAACGCTTCAACGACTCCGTCGCCCCCGCATACCCCGTCAGCTCCAGATATCCGCGGGCTTTCATTGCCTTTCCGTTTCTTGTGCCGTTGGCGTCAATGGCGCCTTCCCAATAGGTGATCGGCTCGAGCGAAAGTTCCTGGCCCTCGACCGCCGGACGAACCGTGAATTCCGCTCCCTGTCCCGGCAGGGTAATCCGCCAGCCCACGGGATACTGAGCGCCGTTCGCTTTGCTTTTCCAAAACTGGGCCGGTGTCATCTGAAAATCCGCCGCCCGGAGATGCGTGACCGTCCCATCCGGCGCGATCCAGGTTCCGCTCGAACTCGGGTCCGTCCGGCCATTTTCGAGCCGCATCCGGTAGAGCATCAATTCCGCGCCATCCTCCACTTGCAGGCAAATCCAATCCCAACCGACTTCGCCTTTGGCCAACTGACTGCTCGACCACTCGTGGTCAAACCAGCTCTCGCCTCGAACAGGATGCGCCACGCCATTAACGGAAATTTCGCCCGTCGTTTCCAGCCGGGGGATGGAATAATAATGGGACGCGCTGCTGCCATTTACCGCCTTCACGCTGACGCCATTTTCGCCGTGGATCACGGGCGGCCTGGCGCCGCGCAGGTGGAGCCGCAACGCGCCAAAGCTTGTGTCGCCCTTCAGATCGAACTCGTTCTCGCCGGTCATCTCCAGGGCCCAGTTCTCGATCCAGGCCAGGCGCGTACCGTCATCGAAGCCCGCCTCACCGAAGGCTCCCCGGCTCGTTTTCTGGTCGAACCGAAAACATTGTTGGGAAACATCCGTGAGCGCGAAGTGCGCGAACTTGAGATCGTCGACGATGAACCGGGAGGCGTTCGGATCGCGCTCTCCGGCGGGCCTGATGCCCTGACGGAAGAAAGTCAGCTCACATCCGAGTCGATGGCCTTCCGTATCGAAAACGTTTCCGGTGAAATACCACCACTCGGTCTTGAACTCGCGGTGCGCACGGTGGTCCCGCGGAAATTCGTACTGCCAGCCGGGCTCCGCGTTTTTCCACTCAGCGCCGGCTACATTGAGCGCCAACGTGAGGGCCGACGTGAGGGCCGACGTGAGGGCCAACAATCGAAAATCGAGAATCGAGAATCGAAATTTCATTTCATTCGTCCCGAAGGTTATCGGCGAGCTCCATTCGGCTGGCCCGCCACGCGGGGATGATCCCTGCCATGAGGGCCGCGGCCAGAATCCACACCGGCGTCCACGCCAGGGTTTTCCAGGGAAACGCGAGGTGAATCGTCCAGCCGAAGAACACGCGATTGATCACGCCGGTCAGGACCAGGGCAAGGCAAAGCCCGCACACGAGGCCCACCGCCGCCGCCAGCAGACCGAGCATCGCCGTTTCCGTTAAAAGGAGCCGCCGTATTTGACCGGCGCTGGCTCCAACCGCCCGCAAAATGGCCAGCTCTCTCCGGCGTTCGGCGATCAAAATGGTCAGGGACAAGAAAATGCCGGTCACCGCCACGAAGATCGAGATCGCCAGGAGGACGTAGGTGACCGCGAACGTTTGGTCGAAGATTTCGAAAATGCGGCGGCGCAACGATTCATTGGAAAAGATGGCGAACTGTCCGGCCTGGCTGAATTGCGCGCGGAACGCTTCGGTCACTTCCCCCGTCCGGTGGCCGGTCTTCAGGTAAACGGCGACGCTGTGGATTCGATCGTCGCGCCAGAAGCGGACGAAATTCTCCGCGCTCATGTAAATGATCCCCTGATCGGTGACGTAGTCGTAGAAAATTGCGGCCACCGGGAATGAGCGCGGCCCGTCGGGCGTCATCAATTCAACAACATCGTTCTCTCGAACATGATGACGGCGGGCGAAACTCTCCGAAACGAAAACGCACGTTTCCTCGTGAAATCGCCGGACAAGAGAAGCGCGGTCGCCGTGGAGAAATTGAAACTCGCGGCGAATGCCCGTGATCGCGGCGACGGCGACGTCGCTCTCCCCCATCGCTACTTCCACGGCGCGGAAGGTATCGGCGGTTTCGACCGCGGGATGAGTGGCAAGAAACTGGAGCGCTTCGCGCGGAAAGAAGGCGGAATCGCCGAAGGCCTCGTTTGCGGCCGGGGTGATGAAGAGATCGGCCAACAGGGTCTGGTTGATCCAACTCTCGACGGTTTTACGAAAGGAAAACACCATCACGCTTACCCCGACGGTCATCGCGACCGCGATGGCAAGGGCGGCGACGGTCACGGAATTCCTAAGGAGCGCACGGCGGAGATTTGCCGCGGCGAGCTCCGTCTCCATCTTCACGCGCCGTCGCCGGGCACGATAACCCCGGAAGGCGTTCCCCACCCCCGTGCTGAAATGAAACATCAGGCGCGGAACGAGAAGAGAGAACCCTGCGATCACGAAGAACGCCGCCACGAAGCTGAGCCAGCGCGGGCCGGTGGAAAGGGCAAGCCAGGAAAGGAGCGCAGCGGCAAGAACGGAGGCGAGACCGCCCGTTAGCCAGCCGGCTGAAGGAAGCACCGACCGCTCGATCCTGGTCCCGCCGTGAAGGGCTTCGACCGGTCTCTGTTTCGCCGCCTGTTGGGCTGGGAACCAGGCGGACAAAATAACGGAAGCGACGCCGGCTCCCCAAGCCAGGGCAAACAGCCACGGCGGCAACGCGAGATCGCGGACGCTTACGAGCACATAGAGCGACGAGATCGTTGCCGATACGGCGCTGGTCAAAACGCGGGCCAAAGCCAGGCCCCCCAGCAATCCAAGGAACGCGCCGATCCCGCCCAGCACCATCGCTTCGGCCAGGAACAACATCCGGACTTCGCCGCGGGTTGCGCCTAACGAACGCAGAATCCCAATCTCATGCTGGCGCCGGACGACCGACGCCGAGACCGTGTTGTAAATCAGAAACATTCCTACGAAGAGCGAGACCAGACTCGTGAGCGCAAGATTGAGCTGGAAACCGCCGAGCATTTTCTCGACTTCCTCCGTCCGCCGGGCCGGGGCCGCGACGCGCGCATCCTTCGGAATGATCGCGCGTAACGCCGCCACGGCCGCTTCCCGCCGCTGAGGGTTCTCCAGTTGTAATTGGATGCTGCTGAGCTCGCCGCGCCGGCCTAACAACTCCTGGGCCCACCCGATGTCCATGGCTGCGAAATGCGGATCGAAGGTGTCCTCTTTCCGAAGCAAAAACCCGATCTCCAACTCGGCGTCGTGCCCGCCAGCCCGAACCCGGATCTTGTCCCCCTGCTTAAGGCGATGCTGGCGCACGAATTCCTCCGATACCGCGACCGCGTTCGGGGAGCCGAGCCAGCGTTGGAGATCAATCGCGCTGGCATCGAAGTTCGCCGGAGTGACGGTCCGGAACGGCTCGTTCGTGAAAATGTCGATTCCGAGGATTTCGAGATAATCGCCGGGGAAATCCCGGAGCGGGACGAACCCGTGGACCAGCGGCGTCGCCCCGGAAATGCCTGGCGCCGCGGCGACTCGCGGAAACACCGTCTCCGGCAGGTGTCGCGTCGGCGACGCGATTTCGAGCTCAGCCTTGCCCGCGATGAGATCGACGCTCGCTGCGAAAGCATGGTTCGCGCTCTGGTTCGCTATTTGTGTCGCCAGAAAAACGGCGACCCCGAGCGCCACGCTCAAAATATTCAGCAGCCCCAAAAGCGGATGGCGCCGCAAATAACGCAGCACGTGCCACCGAAAGATGCGGAGATATTGTTGCGTCACCCGGAGGAGTATACTTCACCTTTTCTCTTGCGACCGGCGGTATCGCAATTTGGAAGGGAACCGGAGGCGGGGCCTCATCCGAACCATTACAAAGCGTGACGCAACTCCTCGAGGGAGGAGCTGTCTCCTGGCGTTTGCGTTTAACAGGGAACCGTAAAGGAAGGGACATATGAAAAAGACGCTATTGAGTATCGCGCTGGCCATCGCCGCGCCGTTTGCCTGGGCGCAAACGTCGAGCACAACGACAACCACAACGACCACCACCGAGGGCGGCGGGACAATCACCGAATACACGCCCGGCAGCGTGATCGTGTTGAAGGAAACGTCGGGACCGCGCCGGTACAAATTCGGCAAAAAAGTCGTTTACGTGACCAAGAGCGGAAAAGAGCTCGACGAGACGACCGTGAAGACCCGCATCAAACTGGGCATCCCGGTGCATGTGCACTACAGCACCGAAGGTGAAGACATGCTGGTCGATCGCGTGACGCTCGACGAGGATTAAGATCGGGCCGTTCGGCTGTTTGCTCCAGCGTTACGCCGGTGCCGGGACATTTTCTTCGGCACCGGCGTTCCAATTTCGCCCCAGAAATTACCCGATCTAACGGCGGCGATTCCGGGTCGCGCGGGAACTGAGAAATGCGACGGTTGATTCGCAGCAAAACTTGCGGCAAAGTGCGGCCCTTCAAGAACGCACCGCTAGCTCAATTGGCAGAGCAAGTGACTCTTAATCACTGGGTTGTTGGTTCGATTCCAACGCGGTGCAATTCGATCGTCTGACTATAAGCTTGCCACGGAGAGCCGAATTCCGGCTCAATCTTCGAGGTGCTCACCCCAAACGAAGAAACTGGGCTGCGTCTTGGCGCCGCGCTCGTGGTCGGCGCGATTGTCGGACTGAACCGCGAGCTGCACGGGAAGCCCGCCGGTCTTCGGACTCACGCGCTCGTCAGCCTGGGCGCTGCTGTCGCCGCGGTCGCTATCCTTCGCGCGCCTGACGGTACGTTTTCCACCGACCAGAACGCGATCAGCCGCGTCATCCAAGGAATCCTGACCGGTGTCGGCTTTCTCGGTGCCGGCGTGATCCTGCACGATCCGGGCGGGCACATCAGCGGACTAACGACCGCCGCCACGATCTGGATCTGCGCGATTCTCGGTCTCGTCTGCGGTCTCGGACAGTGGATCGTCCTCGGCACGGCTGTCGTCCTCATCATTGTCTCGCTCATTTTCGGTCGAGGTCTGGAACATCTCGCCGAACGCCTCTTTAAGCGCCACGCCACCAAGCCCCCCGATCATAGCGTGTGAAAATCTGCGCGATTCTATCCTGCGGCGCCGTCGCGCTCGGGTGCGCCCAAGCCGCAGCGCAATCGCCCACGCCAAGCAGTTCGCCGTCACCGCGCACGCAAGTTGTGATGCTCGGCACCGGGAACCCCCGTGCCGACCCAGATCGCTCCGGCCCGTCGGTGGCAATTGTCGTCAACAATACGCCTTACCTCGTTGACTGCGGTCCAGGCGTGGTTCGCCGCGCGAACGCTGCGTTCGAGAAAGGCGTGGCCGGCCTTGCGGTTCAGAAACTCAAGACGCTTTTCGTCACTCATCTTCATTCCGATCACACTCTCGGTTACGCCGATCTCATCTTCAGTCCGTGGGTGCTCGGGCGAAAAGAGCAAGTCGAGGCATTCGGTCCTTCCGGCTTAAAGGCGATGACCGATCATCTGCTCGCGGCCTACAGCGAAGACATCGCCATTCGCACCGACGGCTTGGAACACGGTAACCGCACTGGTTACAAAGTGAACGCGCACGAGATCAAACCCGGCGTCGTTTTCAAGGACGAGAACGTCACCGTGAAAGCGTTGCCGGTGCATCACGGCTCATGGAAGGAAGCTTTCGGCTACCGGTTCGAGACGCCCGATAAAGTCATCGTGCTCTCCGGCGATTGCTCGCCGAGCCCGAGCGTCATCGAAAACTGCGATGGCTGCGACATTCTCCTCCACGAAGTTTACACCCAGTTCGGCTACGACCAGAGCAAGGAGGATTGGCGGAATTATGTCACCAGCTTCCACACCTCCACCAAGGAATTGGCCGCGCTAGCCAGGAAAGCGAAACCGAAAACGCTCGTCCTCTATCACCAAATGTTTTTCGGTGGCGAGAAAGACACTGAAGACGGAATGTTGAAAGAAATCCGCGACATGTACAGCGGCAAAGTCGTCTCCGCCCATGACTTGGAGGTCTATTAAAGGCTGGAAACGCCTTGTCCAGATCGGGTAATATCCCAGCTCCGAAACGCCGACGCAGGCAACTACCCAAGGAGATCTTATGTCACTACGTATCAACGACACCGCCCCCAACTTCACCGCCGAAACCACCCACGGCCCGATCGATTTCCATCAATGGATCGGCGACAAATGGGCGGTGTGGTTTTCGCATCCGAAAGATTTCACCCCGGTCTGAACGACCGAGCTCGGTTACATGGCCAAGATCGAAGGCGAGTTCACGAAACGAAACGCCCAGTTGATCGGCCTCTCGATCGATCCTGTCGCCGACCACAGCAAATGGGCCGCCGACATCGAAGAAACCCAGGGCGCGGCCGTGAAGTACCCGATGATCGGCGACACCGATCTGTCAGTCGCCAAGACGTACAACATGCTTCCGGCCGAAGAGCCCGGCACGTCGGAGGGACGCACTGCGGCGACCAACGCCACCGTGCGCTCGGTCTTCATCATCGGCCCGGACAAGAAGATCAAGTTGATGCTGACCTACCCGATGACCACCGGCCGAAATTTCGACGAAATCCTGCGCGTCCTGGATTCGATGCAGCTCACCGCCAAACACAAAGTGGCCACCCCCGTGAATTGGAAAAATGGCGACGACGTCATCATTGCCGGCTCCGTCTCCGATGCGGATGCCAAAACGCTCTTCCCCGACGGCTGGAACGCCCCCAAGCCCTATCTGCGGATCGTGAAGCAGCCGGTGTGAGCTCGGGTTGGTCAGTAGACCAAACCGCTCAGCATGACCGTCAGCGGGTGATTGGCGCCTATCGAAACAGATCAACATCGAGCCCGCTGCCTTCGATGATGCTCCTGAGTGTTCCGATGGGGATTGGCTTGTTGCCGTGATCGGCCACAATCACCTGGCGCCCATTTGGGTGCCGCCACTTCTGATGGCTGCCGCGTTGGCCACAGATAACAAACCTCTGTTCTCGAAGAACTTTTGTGACCTGCCGTGCGCTGCAGACAGGAAATCGCTGGCTCACGGAAGGGCGAGCTCAAGCACCTTCGCGCCTTGCGGCACAGCCACGTCCGCAGGCTCAAACCAAAGCGCCAGAGCCTCCTTCGCGTTCGAGATCGCCTCTTCCTCCGTATCTCCTGCGCTCGCACACCCCGGCAGCTCAGGAAAAACCGCCGACCAGCGTTGCGCTTCGGAATCGAATTCAATGACGAGACGAAGCTTCACAAGGTCAAGGATAGTGGATCAGCGCAGTTTTTGCACTCTCAAATCCGCCGCTTTCGGCGAGGTGCCCCCCGCCATGATCAAGAATGACGAGATTCACAGACTGACACCAATTCCCGCCTCACGTCCGTGAACTGGAAAAACGGCGATGACGTCATCATTGCCGGCTCCGTCTCCGACGCCGACGCTAAAACGCTTTTCCCCGACGGCTGGAACGCCCCGAAGCCCTATCTGCGGATCGTGAAGCAGCCGGTGTGATCGCCGTCGGAGGTCGGCGCTCAGACGTCAAAATTTGCAGGGCAAGCGCTCCGCTTGCTGAAGAGAAGGATGGCAACCGATGCGGTCGCCTAGAGGCTCAGGTGCGACGCCTTCCAGCCGCGTTCAGATTGCAGGGCCATTCTCGGCGATCGTGAAGGCCGTCCCAGGCAAACGCGCCAAACCCAGAGCAGGAGCAGCAGCTGCAAGGGGAGCCTCGCCCAAAGCACCCAGCCCGGCACGACATACCCCAGAAATTCCAGGTTGATCGACGTTGCACGAATATTTGCGGGAAACACCGCGATAAGGAGCGCGATCAACCACCAGCCCGCCACCCGTCGCGTGGAACGAAATAGTACGCCCAGACCCCCCAGGATTTCCGCCACGCCGCTGAGCGCGACCATCTCGGTTGGCCCCGGAATGGAAGGCGGCATGATCGCGAGATAGGGGGCCGGAGCGATCAGATGGGTAACGCCGGCGACTATGAAGAAAAGTGCAAGCGCCAGGCGCGAAAGAGCGGACATCGGCGACTATATCACTCCATTCCTCAACCCCCTAATCCGTGAATTCGAAAACAGAGACGACGTGATCATTGCCGGTTCCGATGCGGATGCGCTCTCTCGCAATCGAGAGTCTTTTCTGATAGGCTCAGTCCGAGAAATGAGTCTTGCCGAAATTAAGTGCGCCGTTCGCGAGCTGTCGCGGAAGGAACTGGCGGAGCTTGCCGCGTTCATTTTGAAACAGGACAATGCTGCCTGGACCCGGCAAATCGAGGATGATGCCGCCGCTGGAAAGCTCGATTTCCTCTTCAACGAGGCTGACCGCGAACGTGCTTCCGGTCAACTACTCGCCCTTCACCCAGCTCGCGGCTGAATTTCGGCATACTCACCGGGGGCTAATCTGGCGATGGCCGCTCCGACCTCGGAGGCCTTTCCCTCCAATTTCGGCCAGCTTGCAAATGGCAGCACGAGAACAGCAATTCTTCGCCCCGAAAGATTCTGCTGGTGGCGTAGCTGCTGATCCGTTGTGACAACACATCGAACTGCTTTTCAGCGATTGCGAGCAGGTCGCCATTCGACAGATCGCTCCACCCCATTTCGAATGCCGTCGTCACTTCGTGGCCCTGCAGGAATTCCCGCAGCGGAACCGGCGTGCCCTGATCGAAGAGAACGCGCACCGGTCTTTGCTCAGGAAGCGACCAGGGTTCGTCCGGTGAACTCAAGGACGGTCTGCACCTGTTCCCGCGTTACGCCCGGGAACCATTCGAGGAATTGATCCATTGTCGCTCCGGACTCGAGATTCTCGAAAAGCGCTTTCACCGGCACCCGCGTATTCCGAAATACCCACGCGCCGCTCAGCTTGTCACTGGATCGCTCAACAACCGCCCAGTCCCTCCAATCGACCATACCCCGATCATACGACCCGCCGCCGCTTTCGCACGCCTAATGTTCCCGGTTTGTCGAGCTTCACAGACTAACCCCTCTAGTCCCCCCGTCGAGGTTATCCGGTGCCGCGCATCTATCATCGGAAAGCGCGAGGAAAGAAATCGGCGCGGCTGCTGATCAAGTGCGGCGATTGCGAAACAAATTTGAAATCTATTTGGGTCCGCAGGGCGAGGATCTGGAGATCGCCGGCGTCCTAGCCTCCGTCGAGAATTGGCGGAGAATTCTGGCGCCGCTGCTCAAGAAACCCGTTGAAGACCCATCACAGACCGATTATCTGCCGCATTTCCGCTACGAACGCGAAGCGGCTGATCGCTGCGATGGAGAAGTTGAAAGGTCGCCAGAAACACGCGCGGCATTGATACAGAATGCCGAGATTCCCACACTGACCCTCGCCCCCCGCACTCGCCCCCCCGTACTTGTCATGCGCCCCCCGGTCATTCAA
>JBAPMH010000393.1:0-1723 GCA_049278515.1 Chthoniobacterales bacterium | reverse complement strand
GCCGCGCGCGCTTCCGCCGACCGTCTTCGTGGGACACGGGCCCAAAGTGGAACTCTCCGTGCTAGCGCTTGCGTTGCTGTCGTGGTTCGCCTATCGCGTGCAACGATTCGCCTAACGACGCGGCATTATTGCAGCGCCGACTCTCTTTGCTTGACGAGGAAACTAGGCCCTCCTATGAATTTCGAAGGGCACTCAAGTACTTCATCCGATACAATCTCCACTGGTAACAATGACTCTCACGAGCACGCGCATGGCAGGTAAGAAACCGAACCCGGTTGACACTCACGTAGGAAGTCGCGTGCGGCTACGCCGGATGCTACTCGGCATGAGTCAGGAGCGGCTCGGTGAGAGTATGGGCCTCACCTTTCAACAGGTGCAGAAATACGAGAAGGGCGTGAACCGGATCGGCGCGAGCCGGCTGTTCCAAATTTCCAAAATTCTCGATGTGCCGGTACAGTTCTTTTTCGAGGAAGCGCCGCACGCCGACGGTGCCCCGGCGAGAGGAATGGCCGAAGCCGATTCCGAGACATTCATTTTGGAATTTCTCAACAGCCGCGAAGGGCTCGAGCTCAACCGCGCCTTCGTCAAAATTGCCAACTCCAAAGTCCGCAAGAGCGTGGTCGATCTGGTGCGGGCGCTGAGCGCCAGCGAATCCTCGTCATAAAATTTGACCGCCCCTCGTGGCGGGCTTGACCGGCTCCCTAAACGTTGCAAGAAGGCTCCCTTGGCGTCCGATCGGAGGCCAGGGTCGGAGCTTTTTCGCATTCGAGAGGGCAAAGCGGTGTCTCGGCGCAACTACGTCTTTACCAGTGAATCCGTGTCGGAGGGTCATCCCGACAAAGTGTGCGACCGCATTTCGGATGCCGTGGTCGATCTTTATCTCGCGGCGGACCCGTACGCGCGCGTCGCTTGCGAGACGCTCGTCACCACCAACCGTATCGTGCTCGCGGGCGAAGTGCGCGGGCCGGAAGAGGTGAAGGACAAGATCGAGGAGGCCGCGCGCCGCGCGGTGCGCGAGATCGGCTACGAGCAGGCGGGCTTCCACTGGAAGAACGCGGAGTTCCAAAACTATTTGCATGAGCAGTCCGCCGACATCGCGATGGGCGTCGACGCCAAGGAAGAAGAAGATAAGGATGAAGGCGCGGGCGACCAGGGCATCATGTTCGGCTATGCCTGCCGCGAGACCGAGCCCCTGATGCCGGCGCCGATCTATTATGCGCATCGGCTCCTGCATGAGATGGCGAAAGCGCGGCACACCGGCAGCACGCCCGAGCTCGGACCCGACGCCAAGAGTCAGGTCACTCTCGCCTATGAAGACGGCAAGCCGGTGCGTGCGGAATCCATCGTCGTCTCGACGCAGCACGGCGAGGATGTCAGCCAAGAGCGCATCAGGGACATCGTGCGCGGTTTCGTCGACGAGGTGATGCCGAAAGGCTGGATCAGCCGCGACACCAAATTCTACGTAAATCCGACCGGCCGTTTCGTCATCGGCGGACCGGACGGCGATGCCGGCCTCACGGGGCGGAAGATTATCGTCGATACGTATGGCGGTGCAGCACCCCATGGCGGCGGCGCCTTCTCCGGCAAGGACCCGACCAAAGTCGATCGCTCGGCAGCCTATGCCGCGCGTTACCTCGCCAAGAACGTGGTCGCGGCGGGACTGGCGGATCGCTGCACGCTGCAAGTCTCTTATGCCATCGGCGTCTCGCAGCCGCTCTCGCTC
>JBAPMH010000392.1:0-10068 GCA_049278515.1 Chthoniobacterales bacterium | reverse complement strand
CCGTTTTCACAACGCTGATAGCGGGATTTGAGTATCCTTGAGCCAGCTTGTGCGGGAAAAATGGGGATGGGACGAAAACGAGGCGCTCCTCTGGAAACGAGGGGCGGTCTCCTGCGCGCGTGAGCAGCGGGTTGCCATCATAGCAACGATCGAGCATCCAGTCGGCGGCGTTCTTTCCTTCGGTTAGGTCGGCCAGAAGCGATCCAGTGCTTTCTGAAAATGCGATCGGCCCGTAGACGAAATAAGTGGGCAAAGTTCCCCTCAAAGCCGGATTCAATTGGGGGAAGCTCGACGATACTGGAACCTCGACCTGCATTTCCTTCCCGGCGCGGATAATCGACAATGGCACTTTGCCCTGGCGTGCAATTTTTTGGACGAGATACGAAAAGCGCACGAGCAGGTTCTCTCTCAGTTTGATCATGCCTTGGTTGTCCACCGGCGCGTCGCCAATTCGGGTAATCAAATCCCATTCTTTGAGTGGATAATCGGCCGCATCGCTGCCTGGCCGGTGAACCAGAGTGCCCTGGGCGGATTCAGGCAGCTTCAGATAAGGACGAAGGGCCGGATTATCCAGGGTCTGAAGCTCATCCAACAGGGCTGGCTTTCCATCATAGCGGCCATCTGCAATGTCCTGGAGGAACAACTCGATTTCTTCGGAGGGAATAATGTAGCCGATATTGTCCGCGGTGTTTAAGCGACTGAAGATGATGCCAACCAATTTGTTGTCCACGACGGCCGGCCCGCCGCTGTTTCCGGCATTCACCGCTGCGTCGATCTGAATTCTAAGCCCGACGACGGGATAATTGTATCCGCCAAACTCAATGCGCGAGACAATCCCACGCGTGATCGCCAGGCTTGTCCCTCCCTCCGGATAGCCGTAGACGGTGACCGCGTCTTTGATGTCGGGAAGCTCGCGGGCCCGAGGCAGAGGCGGATGCGAGGCGAAAAATTTCGGATCGTCCAACTTCAGGACCGCGAGATCGATCCCGGGTGCGACGGCTTCGACGGTCGCGGAAAACCTGTCGCCGGACTGATTTGCCTGCACCTGGATCTGGCCCGCGTATCGAATGACGTGGGCATTGGTCAGAATCCGCTTCCCTTCGATCACCACGCCACTGCCCGTGCTCTCGCTCGGAGCCTGCCTCATCCAAGGCTTATAGAGGTCGGGATAACGTGACGTGGAGAAAATCTTGACCACGGAAATCTCGACCGCTTTTGAGGGAGTCTCCGCTGGTTGACTGGGCGCGGCTGGCGTTTCTGAGGTTTCTGAAGTCGCTGGCGAAGAGGAAGGCGACGGGGAAACAACCACTGGCGCTGCACTGGTCGATATTACAATCCCAAGAAACAAAAAAAGACCGATTCCTTGCCGGCAAGATTTAGGAGAAAGCATCCGGCGATGAAACTGCGATCCGGATAAAAATGCGAGAGTAACTTGCGCGCTTTCGCACGGTTGGCCGTCCCGAGTGGGAGACGACTACAGCAACTGATACGGATCGACGTCCACGGCCGCGAGGACGTCTTCCGGCAAGGGAAGCTTATCCAGCGTCTCGCGGACAAGCCGGCTCAGGCGCATGATCGCCTCCCCCCGGAGCAAAATGTGAAACCGAAATTGCCCCTGCAGTTTTTCCAGCGGCGCCGGCGTGGCATCACCGACGATGAACTCCGGGCCGAGATTCTCTCGTAACCGCCGGGCGATCGTCTCGGCGGAAAGCTTCGCGCGGCCTTCGTGTTCGGAGCGGACTGTGATCAGGAGCGCATGCCGGAACGGCGGGAAATCGCAGCGCTCCCTGAATTCCAATTCCTGTTCGAAGTAGCCGGCGAAATCGTGGTGCCGGGCAAACTGGATCGAAGGGCTGAATGGCGTGTAAGTCTGGACGAAAACTTCGCCCGGGGTTTCACCGCGGCCGGCGCGACCCGCCACCTGGGTGAGCAATTGGAACGTCCGCTCCCCCGCCCGGAAATCGGGAAGATGCAACGCCAGGTCGGCATTGATAATCCCGACCAGGGTCACGTTCGGAAAATGAAGACCCTTCGCGATCATCTGGGTGCCGACGAGAATATCGATCTTGCCCGCGCGAAAAGCATGGAGCGTCTCGCGATACGCGTCTTTGCGCGACATCGAATCGGCATCCATCCGGCGCACAGCCGCGCCGGGAAAGATTTGCATGACCGTCGCCTCCACTTTCTCGGTGCCGAACCCGGCATAGATCAACGCATCCTGCGAACAGGCCGGACATTTCTTCGGCACCGCCGCGGCATGCCCACAGAGATGGCAGCTCAGCCGCGCCGCGTGCCGATGAAAGGTGAGCGCGACGCTGCAATTCGGACATTGCCGCGCTTCGCCGCAGCTGCTGCAAAGCAATGAGGTCGAAAACCCGCGCCGATTCAGGAACAGGATCGTTTGTTCACGCCGCTCCAGGCGCTGCGTGATCGCGCTCCGCAAGCGCTCGGACAAAATCGGCGCGATTTTTCCCTTCCGCCGTTCCTGCCGCAGATCGACGATCCGGATAAGCGGCATCTGGCAGTCGTCCACGCGCTGGGTGAGCTTCAGGAGGCGATACTTCCCCTGGATCGCGTTGTGATAACTCTCGAGCGACGGCGTGGCCGTGCCGAGGAGAACGGCGCAGCTTTCCAGCTTCGCCCGCACCACCGCGACGTCCCGGGCATGATAGCGCGGTGCTTCTTCCTGTTTGTAGGAAGTCTCGTGTTCTTCATCGACCACAATGAGCCCGAGGTTTTCCAGCGGCGCGAAGACCGCGCTCCGCGCCCCGACCACGATCCGCGCCCGCCCGGCGTGGATCTTGTGCCATTCATCGTGCCGCTCGCCTTCGGACAAATGACTGTGCAGCACCGCCACCATTTCCTGGGTCTCGGAAAATCGGGACTTGAATCGCTCCACGGTTTGCGGCGTAAGCGAGATTTCCGGGACAAGCACGATGGCCGTTTTGCCGCGAGCCAGTGCTGCGCGGATGGCCTGCAGATAAACTTCGGTCTTTCCGCTGCCGGTCACGCCGTGAAGCAGGACCGGCTTCGCATTTGTTGGGTCCGCAAACCCTTCTTCGATTGCACTCAGGGCCGCGGCCTGTTCCGGATTCAAAGTGAGATTGCTCGACGCGATGAATTCCTCTTCGGCGTGGGGGTCCCGCGCGACAGCTTCTTCATGAAGGCGAATGAAGCCGCGCTTCTCCAGAGCACGCAGCGTCTGGTTATCGAGCGCATTCTCTCGCAATAATTGGGCGGCCAGGGTCGCTCCGCGCAATTTCGAAACCGCCTCGAGCAGTTGCGCCTGCTTCGGTGCGCGCCTTCGCAGTTTTTCGATCTCTTCGGCTGCGATTTCCTTCGCGGCGCTGACAAACAATTGTTTCTTCCAGCTCACCTCGGCCCGGCGAATCACCTGCGGCAGAAGGCTCCTCATGACGGTCTCGATCGGGCAGCAGTAATAAACGCTCATCCAGCGCCCCAGCTCGATGAGCTTCTCGTTCAGAATCGGCGCGTCGCCCACGAGCGCTTCGATCGGACGGATCCCGGTTGCCTCGGATTTCTCCAGCAAGCTGACGACGGTGGCGAGCATCGAGCGTTCCCGAAACGGCACCCGGACCCGCGAACCAATCCCGATCTTCCCGGTGAATGCGTCCGGAATCGCGTAGTCGAGCTCCCGCTGAATCGAGCGATCGATGATCACGCGAGCGAAGGAGGGGTTTATCGTCGGCTCGGCGTTGGTCATCCTATTCGTGCTCGTGCTTCTGCATGGCTTCGACTATTCTCCCACGAAACTTTTGCGAGCACGAGCATGAGAGAAATAGCGCGATTTCTACTGAAGCTACTCATCTGCGCGCTCCTCGCAGGCGCCGCCGGGATGATCTATCTCTCGATGCGTTCGGGCGATCCGCTCTATACCGTTTATGAGTGGATTAGCCCGGCTCGCTTCCACCAGCATGATGCTCTCATCCGCGTTGTCGCCGCCGAACACCAGGTGGATCCCATGCTCGTGAAAGCGCTTGTCTGGCGCGAAAGCCGTTTCGATGCCCAGAAATTCGGGACGGCGGGCGAGCGCGGCCTGATGCAGTTACGCGAACAGGCGGCCGGGGAATGGGCCCGCGAAACAAAAGCGGAAAACTTTCGCGTTGAAGAACTATTCGATCCGAAAACGAATCTGGAAGCGGGAACGTGGTATTTGCGTCGTGCCATCGAGCATTGGCAGAACCAGTCGAACCCGGTTCCATTTGCCCTGGCGGAATATAACGCCGGGGCGAGCCGGGCCTTGCGCTGGGCCGGGGGCGACGACACCAAGCCCGTGGCCGCGAAAGTGTTCCTGGGGAACATTGATTTTCACGGGACGCGAAAGTACGTCGATTCGATTCTTGCGCGTTACAAGTTCTATAAGAAGCGCGGGCGGATGTAGGCCTCGCTGTCATCCCGAGCGAAGTCGAGGGATCCCGCCGCACGTCTAGACGCTCATCGGGGTCCCTCGACTCCGCTGCGCTCCGCTCGGGATGACAATTCTCTTTATCATGCTCATGATCATGATCGTGCTCCTAATCCTTAGCTGAGCGTCTCTCACAGGATTAAGATCAGGATCAAGAGCAGGAGCAGGACTAGGGGCGTAACGAAGCGTGTCATCCCGAGGCTGGCGCAGCGCGCCGAGGGATCTCTCAAGCGGTCTATCGCTTCCGCGAGGTCCAACGGCGTCTCCGCCAGAATGGCGGTCCCTGGTCGCTTGCGTGACGCAATTTGCAATTGGGAGGTCCCTCGTCCCGCGAGGGCGGGACTCGGGATGACACGCCTGTCTCATTGTATAAGAGTGAGTCGTGGACAAGGCGACGATCGCGGATGTGCTCGAGAAAATCGCGACTTTGCTCGAGTTGAAGGATGAGAACCCGTTCAAAATTCGGGCCTACACGAACGCCGCTCGCTCGCTCGAGACCTGGGGCGGGAACATTGGCGATCTGCGCGACGAAGAAACGCTCGAGAAAATTCCCGGCATCGGCAAGGCGATCGCGGCGAAAATCAAGGAGCTGGTCGAAACCGGTTCGTTGAAATTTTTTGACGACCTGCGGGCGGAATTTCCCGCGGATATTCTGGAGCTTTTTTCACTGCCAGGGCTGGGCGCGAAAAAGATCAAGGCGCTGCACGAGAAATTGCAGGTCAGCTCGATTGCCCAGTTGCAAGAGGCCTGTGTCGCGGGCCGCGTCGCCGGGCTGCCTGGGTTCGGCAAAACGACGCAGGAAAAACTTTGCCGGGCCATAGCCGACCGCACGAAACATGTCGGATCGTTTCAGCTCGGGCAGATCGCAGCCGAAGCCGAGCAGTTACAAGGCGATCTCAGAGCCCATCCCGACGCGCTTCACGTTTGCATCGCGGGGAGTTACCGGCGTCGCAAGGAAATCGTGCGGGATCTCGATTTCATCGTGGCGACCAACGCTCCGGCCGAAATCTCCGCCTTGTTCGTCCAGCATCCGCTGGCGGAGTCGGTCATCGCGCACGGGCCGACCAAGTCGAGTATCCGGCTGCGGTCGGGGATTCAATGCGACCTGCGCGTCGTGACCGCCGCCGAGTATCCCTTCGCGCTGAATTATTTTTCCGGGAGCAAGGAACACAACATCGAGGTGCGGAGCCGCGCCTTGAAGCGCGGCTGGACCTTGAACGAGTATCGGCTCGGGGAGGCCCCGCTGACGGGCTCGGACCGGCGCGCCGACCGAACACCGCCGCGCGACGTCCCTGCCATCCGCGAAGAAGCCGATCTTTATCGAGCCCTCGATCTTGATTACATCCCGCCGGAATTGCGCGAGAACTGCGGTGAATTCGAGGCGGCGGCAGCGGGAAAACTGCCACGCTTAATTGAAGCCGAAAACCTGCGGGGAACCTTTCATTGCCATACGACGGCGAGTGACGGTCGCAATTCCCTCGAAGAAATGGCGGCGGCGGCACAGGAGCTCGGGCTCCAATATCTGGGCATCGCCGACCACAGCCGCAGCTCGATCCAGGCGCGCGGGCTCGATGAGGCGCGGCTCCGGGTTCAGGTCGCGATGATTCGCAAACTCAACGAGCAATTTGAGAATTTCCGGGTCTTTGCCGGAGTCGAGTGCGATATTCTGCGTGACGGTTCGCTCGATTTTCCCGACGCCGTCCTGGCGGAACTCGACTACGTCGTCGCCTCGATCCACTCCGCGTTCACGCTGTCTGAAGCCGAGATGACGAAACGCGTCATTCGCGCCCTCCAAAATCCGCACGTGACCATGCTGGCGCATCCGACGGGGCGCCTCCTCTTGAAACGCGATCCTTACGCGATCGACATTCCCGCCGTCATTGAGGCCGCGGCGGCGACCGGCACCTGGATCGAGATCAACGCCGCTCCAAAGCGGCTCGATCTCGACTGGCGCTGGTGGCCCCTCGCGAAAGAGAAAGGCGTGAAGTGCGTGATCAATCCCGACGCGCACGGGATCGAGCGCCTTCAGGAGTTGTGGTTTGGTATCGGCGTAGCCCGCAAAGGTTGGCTGACCAAGGCGGATGTGACGAACTGTTTACCGCTTGGGAAGATTGAGCCGGCGCTCGCCGAAAAGCGCGCAACGAAATAGATGCGCATCATAGCGAGTCATCCCGAGCGAAGCGCAGCGAAGTCGAGGGAACCCGTCGCGCGACATTCGGCGGGATCCATCGACTCCGCTCGGGATGACGCGGGCCCCTACCCCACTCCGTCCCGCTGCGGCATGAACATGGTCAAACATTTGCACGCGCCGCCGGCTTTGAGGAATTCGGTCATCGGCAGCGGGTGACAGGTGTAGCCGCGATCTTTCAGCGTTCCGACCAGCTTCGGCGCGCCTTCCGGCAGAACGATGTCGCGGCCGAGGACGACGGCATTGCAGGAAAAGTGGACCGCTTCCTCGGGCTCCACGTCGATCAAATCGTGGAGATGATCGCGGATCGTCCGTTGCCCATAGTCATCGAACGCGGCGGGGAACCAAAACGCGCCTCCATCCGGCAGCGGACAAAAGCAGGTATCGATGTGGTAAAAACGCGGGTCGACCAGTTCGACCGAAATGACCAGGCATCCAAGGATATCGGCGACCGCCCGATGGGAATTGATATCGGAACGAAACTTGTAGCCGCAAAAGAGAACGTCGCCGCCGAAGAGGGCGTCGCCTTCCCCTTCAAAATACAAATTCTTCGGCAGCCAGACGATTTCGTAGCCCCGTTCTTCCATCCAGCGCGCGAAATGCGGCGCTTCGCCAGCCCGTTCTTCGTGCCGGAAATTACTCGGGATGAAGCGGCGTCCTACGGTCAGCCCGGCGTTCGCGGTGAAAACCATGTCGGGAAGTTTCGGGCGGGGCGGGACCAGTTCGATCTGGCAATCGAGTTTGGAAAGGGTCTCGAACAACCCTTTCCACTGGGCCTGGACGAGCGGGGTGTCGGCGCCGCGGGCGCGACTCATCCACGGGTTGATCTCGTATTCGATGCCATAATAGTCCGGCGGGCAGAGCAGAAGGGTGCGCATATCGAGAATTGCTTAGCGCCCCAGGACGACAATCAGCTCGCGCAAGAATGGCTCGAGATCGGAGACTAACCCGAGTGACTGGAAGGAGCCGCGCTCGGCCAACTTGCTCACCGCCGCCGGGTTCACATCCACACAGAGAGTTTTCACCGTGGCCGGGAGCAAATTCGCGACCGCCATGGAATGCAACACCGTCCCCATCATGAGCGCGGTGGTGACCCCGGTGATTTTTTCCCGCATCGCATCCTGCGCTTCAAGCGTATCGGTAATGACCTCCGGCAGCGGACCGTCATCGCGGATCGAACCCGCCAGGACAAACTCGACCCCGTGTCGCACGCAGGCCGCCATGATCCCGCTCTTGAGCGCGCCAGTTTCCACCGCGCGAGAAATGCTGCCCGCCTCCCGGATGGCGTTGATCGCTCGCATCTGATTCTCATGGCCGTGCTCCGCCAAAGAGCCGCGTTCCAGGTTAATTCCCAGCGATGTGCCAAAGAGAGCGTTCTCGATGTCGTGCAACGCCAGCGCATTCCCGGCGAGAAGCAAATCGACAAATCCCAATTCGATCAACTTCTCGAGGTGAGGCGCGGCCCCGGAATGCACTACCGCAGGACCAGCCACGACCAGGATCTTGCCCCCCTCTGAACGAGCGCGTTGCAGCTCCGTCGCCATTTCCCGGATCACGCCGCTCTTCGGTTTCTCCAGGGAAATGTTCGTCGACATGAACTCGAATACATCGGTGTGCGAGGTGGATCGCTGCACCGGGACCACCTTGATCCCCTGATGGCCGACCACGATTTCCATCCCGCGGTTGACCTCGTGGAATTTCTTCGCGGTGGCCCGCCGGGCGGCGCGATCGATTACCACCGCGCAATCCATCAGGGCTGGGTGGACCTCGATCTCGGCGCCATCAAGCGTGACGAAAGTCTGTTGATTCGTCGTGACGTAAAAATCGTTCGGGAAGACTCCGTCGGCCGGAGCTGGTGCCAGTTGGACGTCGGCCTTTTCGATCACCTCCGCGCCATGCTGGCGAAGCCGCAGGACGATATCGTCAAGCGTCTCGTGCGCCGGCGCCGAGACCTCGATCCGAGCGTAACTTTGATCGACACGATTCTGGCCGATCTTGATTTCGCCAATCTTGAAATCGCCTCCCTGGGTCAGGATTTGATCGAGCACCTTCGGAAGGATCAGGGAATCAATGATATGGCCCCGGAGGACAACGGTTTCGGAAAACATCGGGGCGAACCTAGCTCAGGCCTCCCTTTCCGCCAAGCTTGCCGGAATCTTGCAATCCAAGTGATTCAAATCCTGTGACCTTCATCGCCCCTGTGCGAGAATGGCGCGATGCACGATCAACTGCCGGCGGTGATCGCGAAGATCGCGCGGATGCTCGCGATCCGGCCAGAGTATTTCGTCACGCACCCTTCGGAGCTGCGGGTTGTCCGCGCGCTTTCTCTGGAGCAGTTAGGTGACGTGGCCCGGCAAAACGGCTGGCGCGTCGTCCGGCGTGTGGGCGGAAGGCAAATCGAATTTTATAACGACGCCGGCGTCAATTTCCGGCCGCTGTAGGGCGGCGCCCCGTCCCCGCTCCGCGGTGCAAAACCTAATGTGGGAGCCGCCTTTGTGCGGCGATCAGTCGGGGCACAAAGGCCCCTCCCACATTCTCCACGCTGGCCGCAGGCCAGCGGCTACAGAAGAAGATTAAGCATCGCCGCTGGAAAAGAATCCGGTGAGCGGACTGGTGGCGGACGCGCTCGACCTTGCTTCGGCCAATCCAATTTCGCGCGCTTCGCGGCCAGCCTCGACCGCCTTGCGAAAGGCCTGCGCCATCCGGCTCGGATCAGACGCGATGGCGATCGCAGTGTTGACCAGGACAGCATCGGCCCCCATCTCCATCGCTTCCGCAGCCTGGCTGGGAGCGCCCAGACCGGCATCGACTACGACCGGCACGGTTGCCTGTTCGATGATGATTTCGATCTGCGCGCGGGTCTCGATTCCGCGATTGCTTCCGATCGGGGAACCGAGCGGCATGACCGTAGCCGTGCCCACATCCTGCAAACGCTTCGCCAGAACCGGATCGGCGTTGATGTAGGGCAGGACGACAAATCCCTCCTTGACCAAAATCTCCGCGGCCGCCAGGGTCTCGACCGGGTCCGGCAAAAGATAGCGAGCGTCTGGATGGATCTCGAGCTTGATCCATTTCGGGAGACCGGCCGCGGCGGCCAGACGGGCGAGGCGCACCGCTTCGGCCGCATTCCGGGCGCCGCTGGTATTGGGCAGAAGAAGAAAACGTTCCGGATCGATGAAGTCGAGAATATTGGCGAAGGCGTCGTGTTTTCCCGACAGATCGACCCGCCGCAGCGCCACCGTCACGATTTCCGTTCCGCTGGCCAGGAGCGCGTCCCGCATCAATTCGTTCGAACCGAACTTGCCCGTGCCGACCAGGAGCCGCGAGGTGAATTCGCGGTCGGCGATTTTCAGCTTGGCAGGCTTATCGGACATCGCCGGAAACGTAACACAACATTGAGCACGATAAACGCGCTGTCATCCCGAGCGAAGCGAAGCGGAGTCGAGGGACCCCG
>JBAPMH010000391.1:0-2590 GCA_049278515.1 Chthoniobacterales bacterium | reverse complement strand
ACAGCGGGCACCGCCGCGGGCGCTGCCACCGTCGCCAGCGTCACGGTAAAGACGGCGCCGCGGTTTGTCCCGCGGCTCTCCGCTTTGATCGTTCCGCCATGGGCTCCCACCATCGCTTTTGAGATGGCGAGCCCCAGACCGAGGCCTCCGAATCTCCGCGTAATCGAGCTTTCGCCCTGTTCGAAAGCATTAAAGATTCTCTCTATCTGATCTGCCTCGATCCCGATGCCGGTGTCCATGGTCCGGATTTCCACTTTGTCGGGCGACGGATTCAGAGTTTCGATCACGATGCGGCCCTTTTCCGGGGTAAACTTCACGCTGTTCTTGATCAGGTTCCAAAAGACCTGTTGCAAACGGGCGGGGTCCCCTTCCACATAAGCGCGCTCCGCCCTAAGCCGAAATTCGATCTTCAGATCTTTCGCCGCAATTTCTTCCCGGCAAATTTCATAGGAGCGCTGCAAGATCTCGTGCACGCTCGCGGTCTCCAAACTGAGCTGGAGCTTGCCTTTCGAGATGCGGGTCACGTCCAGGAGATCGTCGATGAGGCGCGCCTCCAGTTCGCCCACCATCGCGATCACCGGGGAAAGGGGATTGCGTAATTCGTGGGAGAGCAGCGCGAGAAACTGGTCTTTCGAGGCGTTCGCCCCAATGAGCTCCTGACGCAGGGTCACATCGCGTGTTTTGTCTTCTACGAGATAAAGCACGCCTTGAATCGTTTGCTCCGAACCCTGCAACCGCAGCAAGTTCACGTTCACGAAGCGCGTCATCCCCTCACGATCGACGAACGGCTGCTCGACCAATTGGTAGGGCGCCCCGAAAGACAGGACTCGTTCGATCGCTTCTGTGGGGGCGATCTTCACTTCATCGTAAGTGGCGTCGTAAATGTCTTTCGCTTCCGGCAATTCGCCAAACCGCTTCGCCATCTCGTTGAAAGCCTGATTGGCCTGAAGGAAATGGTGGGACTCCGGATCGACGAGTGCGATGCCGCTCGGCATATTGGCCAGGATTTTCTCGTTAAAAATGACCTCGCGCTCGATCCGGCGGGCGGCTTCAGCCTGCCGCCGCGCGACTTTTCCCGCGAACCACGCGGCCGCTGCCGTCACCACAATCAGCCAGAGTGCGGGGATGGTGATCTTGTTCAACAGATCCTCGACAGGTTTGTAAGCCACGGCCTTTGGTTGCTCGACGATCGTCAGCCAGTCAGTGGGTTCGAGGGTGGTAAAAGAGTAAAGGTGCCCATTCCGTTCGATCGAGCCCGTCTTCAGCTTGCGAACCTCCTCAATGATGCCGGAGAGCTGAGGCGAAGGCGGGGCCGTGTTTGGGACGAAGCCATTCGTGAAAAGCGGGTAGCCGTTTTGATCGATCACATGGCAGACCGCCTGGTCGGCGAAATCGATCGAGGAAAGTCGCCGCCCCATCCGTTCGACAAGCACCCAAACGCCGAGGTATCCCACAACTGTACCGTCCTGAGCGCGAACCGCCCCAACAATAGCCGTCGTCATTCGATCATCCGGCAATCGCGGGTGGACGGGCGATACGTAAACGTCGGCTGAACCCAGCGCGCCTTCACGCCAGAGGGCCGGCGAAAAGTTCTGCGCGACGGACGCTGGAATGGCAGGCAACGAGGCGATCAACTGTCCCTCGGTTCCCGCCATAAACATGCCGTCGATTCGGGGATGCGAATAAAAAACCTGGGCGAGCCATTGTTGAGCCGCGCTGGCCGGATTCGCTGCTGACAGCATTTTGGCGACGTCGGGCTGGCTCTGGTAGTATTCGATCACGCTGCCGGTGTGGCTGAGATCATCGCCCACCAGATGGGCGATCAGTTGCACGAAAGTCTGGCGGTCGTGGAGGATCTTAGATTCGAGGGTGTTGGACAAGATCGTGTAGGAGAAAAACAACATCAGAATGGAGGGGAACCACCCGGCCAGGAGGATGGCGACCACGATGTACTGACGCTGGAGCCGGTCTCTGTCCCGCCGTTTCAGGTGGGCGAGAAAGGGAATCGATTGGATCCAGGACATCGCAGGAAAAACTCGGCTCGCTCAACCCTGGCGGCAAGGTCCGAAATGCGGGCGATTCTGTCGCCTATTCCGCAGCCGCGATCACCAGGTTCAACGCATGAGATTGAGCGTGCAACGTTTTAACTTCCGAAAGACTCAGGGTTTCCGGGGCGTGGTTTAGCAGGGTGCGAATTGCCCCCACGCCCGCACGAACTTTCTCAAAGAGTGGCGCGTGGGCGACCGCGGGGGGAAGCGTCGCTATTTCTTCGGCGAAATAATTGATCAGGTCCCGTTGCCAGAGGACCGCGGCGCGATCCGAGGTGTAATTTCCCTCGACGGCGCCGGAACTGATTTCGAGTCCGCGCAGCCATCCTCCCAGGCTGATGAGATGGGCCATTTTTTGGTCGCGCAAATCGCTCATTGCCTGCTCGACGTCCTGTTGAGTGGAAATCAGCTCGCGCCGGACCGCCGGCCAGTCTCCCTTTTTCCCCAGCTCGGTGAGGCTGGCGCTGTGGCGCATCACTCGATCCCCCACGCCGAGACTGCGAGCCTGGCGCAGTAACACGCGTCCAAGGTCCTCCACCAGA
>JBAPMH010000390.1:0-9817 GCA_049278515.1 Chthoniobacterales bacterium | reverse complement strand
GTTTTCCTGAGTTGTCAGCAAGAGTCCATCGACACATGCAGACCCAAGAATGATTCTGGCGGACGCGACGTCGTCAGGGCTCCAGCAATGATGTCAGATTGGACTGGCAACTTCCAAAGGCATCATGATCGATTGTCTCCCAAGTGGGAATGCAACTGCGTTGGCGAATGCGGCTTTCGGCGCGGTTAGGTTGGTCCCATCCGGGTTCGGCACGATGCCGGACGTCATTCCCAGAATCAGATGTGTTCCAGCGATCATCAGTGTGCGGCGGCCTGAATTCGCATCTCGCCACGCGTCGTCACCGATAATGGGCGATTGGTTGCCGTTTCGTGTTGATCGAAGCCCAGCAACAGAATCCTTCCCAGATTTTCGGCAGTTCCAAAGCCGTAGGTCCGGCACTCGTTGTAACGCTCCACACCGAATTGGTAGAGGTTCCAAGCCCCGCGCGTGTGGGCGTAATTTCTGGGCAGCACCACGATCCCGAAGTCCGCACCGGAATGCAGGTAAATGTGACACTTCAAGAAGTCGCGCAAGATTTTCTCCCGGTTCGCCTTCTCAATTTCGACGGCCACGGTGCGACCACCGAATGCAAAAGCAAAATCCAACTCCTGGGGAACACCCAGTGGCAGCGGCAAGTTAATTGGCGTCGCGCCGCCTGCTTCCAGTGCGTGCTTCAACGCATTGTCGAAATCAGAAGTAATCTGTCCCTGATTGACCCCCGGATCATTCACTCTGAAAGTGAAATCGATTCTCCCCAGGCGGTTGAACAATGGTGCCAGATGCCGTGAGGCCTCTCCGTCCTTTGGATAAAGCTCAAAGTTGGTTGCATAGACCGCGAAAGTTGTCATACCGCAATCCTCTCCGCTCCTGTCCTCATTCAGATCACCTTTACCGGACATTCCGGCAGCGCCTGCAAAAAGGCCCTCCCGTAGGGCCGGGTCACGATCCGATTATCGAGGATCACAACAATCCCCTGATCGCTTTTCGTCCGAATCAGGCGGCCGACCCCCTGGCGCAATTTCAAGATCGCTTCGGGGAGCGAATATTCCGTGAACGCATCCCCGCCTCGCGCTTCCACGAGCTCCAACTTGGCTTCGATCAAAGGATGATCCGGGACGGCAAAGGGCAGCCGCGTGATAATAACGTTCGAGAGCGCGTCTCCCGGCACATCGACGCCCATCCAAAAACTATCTGTTCCAAAAAGAACGCTGCGCGGCTTCGCCTTGAATTCTTCCAGGAGTTTTCCGCGCGGAGCCCCCTGCCCTTGGACAAGAAGATTCATCCCGTTCTTTTCGAAAAAAGGTTTCATCTCCGCCGCGAGCTGCTGCATGACGCGATAGCTGGTGAAAAGAACGAAGGCCCGGCCGTCCGTTTCGGTAACGAAATGGCCCACCCAATGGGCCAGCGCCCCGGCATAACCGGCGTCTCGCGGATCGGGCATCTTCCGAACCACGAAAAGCTTCATTTGAGTGGGGAAATCGAAAGGGCTTCCGAGCTGCAAGGGATCCACCTCGCCCGCGCCAATTCGCTCGCGAAAATAAGCCAGGTCCGGCCGGCCCACGGCGAGGGTGGCGCTGGTCATCACGCACGAGCAGTCGTCGCGGAAAATCATCCGTTGCAAAACGGGCGCGAGATCAATCGGCGCCGCGTTGAGCGTAATGAACTGGGCTGCCTTTCCGGTGCGTTCCACCCAATAGACGTGGCCTTCGGCGCCCTGCTCGAGGAACGTGACGATCCCGACCCGGGCGTCATGAATCCTGCGCCCGAGCTCCAGCAATTCCGCCTTGAGAAATTCGTCCTCGGTCCGCTTCACCACTTCAGCTACCCGGGCCTGGAGAGCGATTAATCGCCCCGAAATTGTGTCCGGAACGAAATCGGCGGTGCGAATGCGGACCTCACGGCCTTTTCGGAAATCGCAGCGTTCGTCGATCGCGCGAAAAAACACATCGATCTCGTCAACGAGGGCGGCCGCCAGGGTCACCCCGGCCGCATCGCGGGTAACGGTGAAAAGTCCTTTTTTCGTCCGGGCGTTGTAAAGGCGCTGAACCATTGCCCGTAAACCATATTGCGATACGCCAATTCCGATCTGCCGTGACGCGGTTTGCTCCACGGTGTGGGCCTCGTCGAAGATAATGAAATCGTTCGGGAAAAGGTACCCGCTTTCGCGCTGGAGTTGTTCTTCCGGGCTGCCCAGGAGTATGAAGAGCAGAGTGTGATTAATGACGACAAGGTCGGCAGCCAGCAACCGCTTGCGGGCCTGCTGAAAGAAGCAATTCGAATTCTGTCCGCAGGTCTTGCCGGTGCAGACGTGGGCTTCGCTGCAGACCTGAGTCCAGACCTTCGGATCCGGTTCGATGGCCAGATCGCTTAACGAGCCGTCCCTCGTCGTCCGGGCCCAATCCGCGATCCGGGCGAGCTCGGCTGCCTCCGAGGTGGTAAACAGCTCGCCCGCTTGTTGGAACGCTCGCTCCAGCCGGCGCGGACAAAGGTAGTTTTGCCGGCCCTTCATGAGGGCAGCTTCGAATTCGATCGGAAGAACCTTCTTCAGGATTGGGATATCCTTGTGGAGAAGCTGTTCCTGAAGGTTGATCGTGTGGGTGGAGACAACCGCCTTTTTTTTCTGCCGAATCGCATAAAGGATCGACGGGGCGAGATAGGCAATCGACTTGCCCACGCCGGTTCCAGCCTCGACGACGAGATGGCGTTCTTCCTCGAGAGCGCGGGCAACCGCCACCGCCATCGCCTGCTGTTCGGGCCGGTACTCGAAGTTCCGGGCGTGCGACAACAATCCGTCTGGCGAAAACAGGGAGCGCACTTCTTCGATGAAGTCACTCTCGAGGGAATCTCGTAATGCGATCACGTTAAGGAATTGCGATTGCCGATTTGCAATTTGCGATTTGTGTATGAGCCGGTCGAAGGGTTCCGCAGAAATGGTAACTTAGAGCGCAAAACGAAATTCGAAATTCGCAAATTCTCCATGAAGCTTCTCGATCGCTATGTCCTGCGTTATTTTCTCCAGGCGTATCTTTACTGCATCGCGGGGTTTATCTCGATCTGGTTCATTTTCGACGTCAGCGACAACATCTCGACATTTCTGGACCAGCGAGTCTCCCGCATAATGATCCTGAAATACTACCTCGCCCAGCCGCCGCAAATCCTTGTTATCTTGCTGCCCGTGGCGCTGCTCCTGGGGTTGCTCTTCAGCCTGGGCCGGATGTCGCGCTCGAACGAGATCGTTTCCATGCTCACCGCCGGGGTCAGTCTGCCGAGGATTATTGCTCCGCTTCTCATCGCGGGCTTCCTGACGAGCGCGGTCAGCCTGCTCCTGAATTACTCACTCGCGCCCCATGCCGAGTATGCCCACAAAAAACTCCTGGAGGATCCCCAATCACGCCGCGCGCAATTGGGCGTGGTCGCGCAGGTTTTCCGCAATCGCACCGACAATCGCACCTGGTTTATCCAGCAGTTTTATCCGGGTGAAAACGTGTTCACCACCGTGCATGTGATCCAGCAGGATGCGCAGGATAACATTGTCAGAAATTACATCGCCACGAGCGCCGCATACCATCCCGAATCCAAAACCTGGGAGCTCAAGAAAGTGAAAGTGGTCAGCTACGATAAGGCGGGAAATATCACCGAGATCATTCCCTACACCGAGTCGCTCATGATCACCGACTGGAGTGAAACGCCGTTTCGCCTGGGCAGCGCCAACGTCCGCGCCGAATACCTGAGCGTGCCAGAATTGCGCGACTATCTGCAATTCAACGCGGACTTTCCGGCCACGCTTCTCGCCCCGTTTGAGACTCATCTGGAGCACCGGCTGGCCCTGCCTTGGAACTGTTTGATCGTGGCCTTGATCGCCGCGCCGCTCGGCATCGGCTATTCGCGCCGCGGCATTCTCTCAAGCGTGGCCGCCGCGGTCCTTCTGGTCTTCGCCATGAATTTCGTGATGCATCTTTCCCTGGCCCTGGGCGAGGGCGCCCGCGTTAGTTCCTGGGCCGCGGCCTGGATGCCGAACATCATATTTGGACTCCTCGGGGTGGTCCTCATTTACTACCGGGCCACAAATCGGGAGCCGCCCCGGCTCAGCTTCCTGCGAGAAGGACGGCTCGTCGCCCGATGAATCCATCCCTCGCAAATGACTGGCCGATAAAACATCGGGCGGACGCCTGCGCGAAAACGCAGCGTCCTTTTGAACCGGGCGAGCAATTTTTCACCCTTCTGTTTCGCGAAGGAGACGGGTTCAGGCGGGAGGATTTGAGCGAAGAAGGCTGGGCGCAGCGGAATGAAAACATCCAGCCGTTCTCCTTCTGGAAAAGCCGCTACGAACCTCCCCCGGCCCAACCGCCGGAAGCGCTCCCCAAGGAAAACGCGGAAGACCTTCTGCGGCGGCTCCTCGCCCGGAAGGATGCGGCCAACGCCAACGCCTGTTTCGTTCTCGCGGTGATGCTCGAGCGAAAACGGGTGCTCAAACAAATCAAGACCGACGAAACGGAAGGCCGCCCGGAACTGATCTACGAACATGTGAAGAGCGGCGATGTCTTGATCGTCCCCAACCTCCACTTGCGTCTCGATGAAATCGAGCACGTCCAGCAGGAAGTCTCGCAACTCCTGAAGAACGCGACTTAACGCGCGCCCCCTTGGGCCGAATCATGGAGAGGAAGCCCCCCGGGCACGGGATAACGTGACTCCCGGCCGAGACATGCCTCCACCGATGCGGACCAGACGAATTTCGTGGCATCGATGTTTGCTATCTTTCGAGCGAGGAGACTGACGCCCACCCAAACCGGTTCCAGGGGCAGGTGCATCAGGTCTTCCCGTTGGCGATCAGGATGCATTCTGGCGGGCGTGTCGTAATGACATCGAATCACTTCGAACCCGAGCGGTGGGGAAAAAAGAATCCGAAGAGCCTGATCGGTGTAACGCCAGAAATCCCAGGGTCGCTCGTGCAAGGGAAAAGCGAAGTGGGTGGAATGGAACGTCAACCCGCCCACTTTTAGCACCTTGTTGATCTCCGCGGCCACGATCCACGGCATGGCCAGGTGCTCGAAAACCGCCAGAGAAAAAACCGCATCAAACTCCGGCCCGAAGAAACTGGAGAGTTCATGCGCATCGCCCACGACGTCGGTGTTGTCGTCCGCGTAGTAGTCGAAACCGACGTAGTCACAATTTGAAAACAGACTGCGTTTGCTTTGTCCGCCCTTCACCACTTGTCGGGATCCAATTTCCAGAACTTTGCCCTGGGAGCGATTAACTTCCGCCCGAAACTCCTCGAAGGGATTAGAACCCATCGCCGTCTGCCAGGCGGGGACCTTGGCCGGGTGCTGCTTCAACCGTATTTTTGTGCCCCCTCGCGAATTGGAATTGCGGAGCCGCATTTCGATGGAAGGCGTCGACGTTGAGGGCAGGTAGCACCAAAAACCCCAGGCCATGCCGCGGAATGCGCTGGGCGCTTTCGCTGCAATATCCTCCCGCGGGTGCCAGGAGGTCACGGGCACAACCTTGCCGTCGTAGAGAAATTCCAGGTCGTCCGGCGGCCCCGCTGGCGCTGAGACCCACCCCCTCACCCCAAGCCCCTGCTGGTCTTGCCAAAAGTCCGATATGTTGACCGCAATCTCACCGCCCAGTCCGGGAAGGACGATTAACATGATTTGTCAGGCTGTTTCTCCGGCTAAAAACTCTCAAGACAATTCGCGAAAATAACGCCATCGAACCGCGTCCGCTCGATCCACCTGCGTCACCGCTGGTTTCATGTGATATTTCCGGCTTCCATGCATCCGCCGCTTCCCTGGTTCTCCGGCTTTCCGCTCTATCTCGCACCCATGGCAGGCGTGTCGGACAAAATCTTCCGGCAACTCTGCAAAGAGCGCGGCGCGGATGTGCTCGTGACGGAATTCGTTTCGGCGGAAGGCGTCTTTCGCCGCAACGAACGGACTCGCGAATATCTCGATTTCGACGAATGCGAGCGGCCGATCGGGGTCCAGCTCTTTGGCGGGAACGCCGAGCATATGGCCGAAGCGGCGAAGCACGTGGTTGATTGGGTTCGTCCGGATTTCATCGATCTGAATTTCGGTTGCCCGGTGAACAAGGTCGTGGCCAAGAATGGTGGCTCGGCGCTGTTGAGGGATTGTCCGACGCTCGCCGCCGTCGCAACCGCGGTCGTTCGCGCGGTGGCGCCCGTTCCCGTCACCGCCAAGATTCGGATTGGCTGGGACGCCGATTCGATCAACGCTCCGCGCGTCGCCCGGATCCTCGAAGAAACAGGAATCCAGACCATCGCCGTTCACGGCCGGACCCGCGCGCAAGGCTATTCCGGCGAAGCCGACTGGAAAGTGATCGGGGAAGTCGTTTCCGCGGTCTCAATCCCCGTCATCGGCAATGGTGACCTGACGAGCGGTGCCGACGTGATCCGCCGCCGAGCCGAAACCAACATCGCCGGCGCCATGATTGGCCGCGCCGCCATGAGCGCACCCTGGATTTTCAGCCAGGTGAAACATTATTTCGCCAGCGGAGAACAGCTGCCTCCGCCGAGTCTCGAAGACAAATGGGCGCTCATTCAGCGCCACTGCGAGCTCGCCGTCGAAGAATGGCAAAACGAAGACCAGGCCATCCGCTCGATGCGCGCCCGCCTCATGGCCTACTCGAAAGCCTTCCCTCACGCCAAACTCCTCCGCGAAAAATTCCAGCATGTCTCTTCCCTGGCGGAAATCGACGAGATTGCGTCGCAGCATCTGGAGCCTCAAGGAGCGGCGATTTGAAATCGTCGTCTTCCTGCCCAAAATCTGCGGCACTGGAACCGCTAGCGGTGTCGGGCTGGGTGAACCGCTGGCAGTCGCAGCGGGGCGCACGTGAGTGTTGATCGCAATGGGATAGGCTCCTAGCAGAACCACATCAGGAACCGGCGCCAAGAGCGGTGCCGCCGGGATGTTGAGTGCAGAGATGTGACCCCGTTCCCAACCTCCATTCCCATGACCCGTAAACCAAAGGAATTGATCCCTTACCGACTGTCCGCACAATTGGGGAAGCCCAATGTGACCCCATCCCTCCTGATGCGCTCAGCGAAGGACCGAAGAGTTACCGCGGTTCAGCGCGCCGTCTCTATCCGCCGTAACGCCCGCGCCGCAGCTTCGGCAAGCTCAAGATTGCCGTTACGGCTTTGGCGTGCGCGAAAGTCGCTTAGCGCAGCGGACGTTTCAGACGTAACATAACGAGACACAGCCGTCACCGCGATACGTGCGATTGTCGGATCGGAGTCACCCAAGAGGCGGCGATACAGAGCGGACCTCTGCGCAAGATCGCTGGAAACCAGGTGAAAGGTCCGCGCCGCAAGAAGGCGGTAAACCGCGTTGGGGGCCGTGGCGAGTTGCTCCCAACTAGCAAACTGCGTGTTATCGAGAACAGAGGGATGCTCCAGAACCAACAAACCATCGCCTATAGCCCTAAACACCACCACGTCCCCCTTCGTAGGAGGCAGAGACGCGGCGCGATTCAAAAACGCCGGTAATTCCGCTCCAGTTCCCATACAGATGGAAGAAGCGATCAAGGTCAAAGCATAGGCAGCCTCGAATTCCTTTCGGTCGTCGACAAACACAGCTTCATCTTTTGCAAACAACTCTGCAGATGGGGTTGTATCATTAAGCTGGGCCAAAATCTCGGGCGGGACGATTTCACCGCCGGCAATTTTCGGCGCCGAAGCGGATTCTAGCCTGGCGTCAAAAGAAGGTTGCCATGCTTCGTGCCAAGCAGCGTGAAGCTTCGCGATATTCTTCAGGTCTGTCGGGCGAGCTCCAAACTCTTGCCTCAGTCGAACTCGGACTTGCTCCATGGAATTTTTGGCCTCGACGGGCGCCGGCCGTCGGACGGTCGTGGGCTTCGCTTCCGGAGAGGAAGAAGCTGCGCTTGTGAACAGAAGCCGGGAAGGATCGTGTTCGGGCGCCGGATTCGTTTCAGAAAGCTGGGCGGGAGGATTATGCCGTTTGCAACCAACCAAGAAAAAGAGGGCCAAGGCTGCGGCTACGGCGTAAATTGGGGCTCCTAATTTATGGTGCGCCATAAGTCAGCCTTTGTGAACTATCCGGCGAAACCCGAAGAACTGCTCTTTGTTCGGCGGGAAGGGCGCTCAAGTCACAGCCAAAAAACTCAGCGTATACTCCGGGCTTTTGGCGTGTTAGGGGGCTGATATCATTGACGATGCAACGCGTTAATTTTATCCAGATGACCTTGAATTGGAAGATACTCGCAAGATCGACGGGCTTCGGTTCGTCGGTCAGCTCGAGTTCGACCCATTCGTTTTCCGAGACAAAATGCGACCCTCGCAAAAGTCGCATCGTTGACAGAACCGGACGCACGCCGGGCGAATGGCCCTCATGCACCGTTACTTCGGCAGAGGGGTACCGCTCGCGAATGAGCTGCCTCACGTCGGTGAGGGCACACACAAGAACGATGCTTCCAGCCGCTGCGACCAAGGCTAAAGATACCGTCCACTTGGCAACCGTCATGGCGTCGACCTCGGGCGGCTACTCTTAAAACCTAGGTAGGTGTTGACGTAGTACGGAAAACCGACGGTATGTTTGGTGCCAGAAAACTGGACCGTCAACGACCTGGCCGGATTGACATATGCGAGGGCGACCGACGTTCGGCCGCTGTCAAAAACGAAAAGCTGATACCTTCCGGCTTCGGCTCCAAGCACGGCTGGCACGCCGGATCGGACGGCATCGGCAGCGAGTTCCGGAGCCCGACCTCCGCTTGGAAAGCCCGGATTGCCGCCGCCCATTGGAGGTTGTACAGCGGTGAAAACGACCCCTTTGCCATCCTCCATCCCTGGCGCATAGCCGACAAGTGTTTGCGGAAGATCTGCTCGGATAGGATCAGCATAGGCCGTTGACAGGCCGCCTAGTGCCATCCACGGATTCGGTTGATTCGGAACTTGCCCCAAGGCAAATGCGAATGAGCTAGTTGCACTGTCCTGCCCAACATAATTGCCTGCAGGTCCCGCGAGCGGGCTCCCTGGCGGGGGCGGGGTGGAGTCTGTCTTGTCACTCGAAGCTGGACTTAAAATTCCAGCATTCACGAGCCTTCCATGGCACTTGTCGCTCATCACATGATCCTCGTCGAAAAAGAACGGTGGCGCGGGCTGCCATCCGTCTGAAAAGAAGACCTGATTTCCGTTTGTTACGACGGTGAAATCTGATCGGTTTGAAACAACGTCGCCGATTCCTTTGAGTTGGCCCGAACCGTGATGGAATGTTTCGATAGTTTCCATCGTCGTTGCCTCTTCTCGCATCACAGTAATCCAGAATTCCGTATCAGGATCGTCGGCCGGGTAACCCTTTCGATGAACGAAAAGCTCCGTATTATTCTCGAGCATATAGTCTCGAGCAGCGTGGAAGTACTTGCTGTCGCCAATCTCTTTCACGACGGTAAATTTTAGTTTGTCTTCTGCCCAGGTCTCCGTCTTATCGGTTTTGCCAAACTTCATAACCAGATCCCCCTCCACCTGAACTGTGACCAATTCGGCGCGGACGTAGAGTTTTGCCGGCAATTGATTCGATTCCGTAAGCAAAAAAGGGAACGTAATCTTGTCAGCCTCATCGCATTTCTTTGTTTTGTAGAAGGCCAGCTTGTCGATGATCGGATGTTCAAACCATATGGCACCCGTAGTGGCCCCACAAATTGTCCTTAGCTCTTGGGCGTCATCATCTTCTTCGCTCGGAGGATCCATTTCCGGGATGTGATCCTCAGTATCCCACAAGCCATTGGAATGTTGGTCATTCACGAAAACGTATTCCGTCGCCCTTGCGCGAACTACATCGGTGGC
>JBAPMH010000389.1:0-7147 GCA_049278515.1 Chthoniobacterales bacterium | reverse complement strand
ACTTCGGGCTCATATTAAGAAGCATTTCGAAACGCGTTTGCCCAATCCACCCCCCACCCGCGGCTTCGAAATCCGGCATGACTGAACCAGCCGTCCTCCTCCGCGGCGTCACTAAAATATTTCCAGTCCCGTGGCAACGCCGTTCGGTCGTGGCCTTGCACGATTTGAATCTGGAAGTGGCGGCCGGCCAAATCTACGGACTGCTGGGGCCAAACGGGTCCGGGAAGAGCACCACCCTGAAAATCATTCTGGGCCTGATCAGTCCGACCCGCGGAAGAGCGCAAATCTTCGGCCGGGAGAGCGACCGAGTCGCCAGCCACGAATCGGTTGGTTTCCTGCCGGAGAGTCCGGATTTCTACAAATACCTTACGGGCGAAGAGACGGTACGGTTCTACGGAAAGCTTTGCGGGCTCCGGGGCGTGCGCTTGAAAAACCGGGTCGCTGAATTGCTCGCCCTGGTGGGCCTAACGAATGCAGGCGGGCGCCGGCTTAGCGGCTATTCCAAGGGCATGTTGCAACGCATTGGTCTCGCCCAGGCCCTCGTTCAGGAACCCGAATTACTCATTCTCGATGAACCCACAGCCGGGGTCGACCCGGCCGGCGCGCGCGAAATTCGCGATCTCATTCTCGAGCTCAAGGGGCGCGGCATCACCGTCCTGCTTTCATCCCATTTGCTTGGCCAGGTGCAGGAGATTTGCGATCGAATCGGCATTCTGGCCGGCGGTGTTCTCGTGCGCGAAGGGTCGCTCAGCGAGTTGCTGGGCATTGAAAATCATACCCAGCTTGTTTTGGAAAACGCGTCCAATTCCCTTATCAACGAAATTGCCGCCCTTGCCTCTCAATCCAAGGCGCGCCTGATCGAATGCGGCCAGCCAAGAACCTCGCTCGAGCGTCTCTTTCTCGAGGCAACCCGGGCGCCGACCGGCAATCACGGGCGCGAAATACCGCGATGAAGGCCGGCCATCGCGCTTTCTCTTTGTCACGCGTCGCGGCAATCGCCGGCGCCACGCTCAAGGGATTGACCCGGCTAAAGACGTTTTATGGATTGCTTCTCTTCGCCTTGCTCCTCATCGGCAACTCCATCTTCATGGCCCAAATGACTTTTCAGCAGGAGTTCCAGGTCCTGAAAGATATTGCCCTTGGCGCGATGAGTATTTTCACCTCGTTACTCGCGGTGGCGGCGACCGCGCGCCTCCTTCCCCAGGATATGGAGGACCGGACCGCCTCGACCATTCTGGCCAAGCCCGTGTCGAGGTTCGAATATTTAACCGGAAAACTGCTGGGCGCGCTGACGCTCCTCGCGATCAGCCTCGTGGCGATGAGCGCGCTTTTTTTTCTCGTCCTGACGCTGCGGGAACAGGCCGTTCTCCGGGAAACCGCCCGGCAGATGAGCGCGGCGCCGCCCGAACAATTATCCGAAGCGTTGCGCCTGGTGCGCGTTTCGGCCCTCAACCCGAATTTACTTTCCGGCATCGCGATCATCTACGTGAAAGGCTGCCTGCTCGCCTCGCTCACGCTTTTCGTCTCGACCTTCGCGACGACCACCATTTTTACGATGATTGTCATGACGTTCGTCTACTTCATCGGGCACCTCCAGGCGATCGCCCGTGAGTTCTGGCTGCAAACGAACAGCGCCGGCTGGATATCCCAAACATTTCTCGCTCTCGTCGCCTTGTTCTTTCCCGACCTCCAGTTGTTTACTCTCACGGATGATATCGTCGCCGGAAATGCCATCCCCATGGCAGTTCTCGCCAGAATTGTGACGCTCGGTCTGTTTTACACGGGCTTTTATCTCCTCCTCGCCTGGTCCGTTTTTTTCCGGAAAGAATTATGATGCGCCTTATCGCCGCGATTCTGGGTGTCGCTCTTTTCGGCGTCGCCAGGTTACCCGTGGAACACGCAATTTCCGAACGGCAGCGCCAGCTCCATTTCCGCGCGGTCGATTTCAATCTCGATCTGCGCGAACAGGTGGGACAACTCGGGTTCATCGCGGCTCTGAGCGGTTTCCGTTCCCTGGTCGCGGACGCGCTTTTCATTCAGGCGCACGTCGCCTGGGAACGGACGGAATGGGGGCGCGTGCTCCTTCTTTTTCGTCGGATCACGACGCTGCAACCTCGCGCTCTTCTCTTCTGGGACATGGCCGCCTGGCACATGGCGTGGAACGCAGGCACCGCCGCCGCCAACGACCGCGCCCAACCGCGTCTCGCCCTCAGAATCAAGGCGCAACGGGAATATTTCCAGCTCGGCAAGGATTTCCTCGAACGCGGAATCAGAAATAACCCGGATCGTCCGCAACTCTACGAGGCCCTGGCCCGTCTTTACCGGGACAAATATGAGGATCACGCCCAGGCCGCGGAGCTCTACGCCAAGGCTGCCCTCCTGCCGGGAGCCCCCGCTTACGCGAAACGCTTTGCCGCGTATGAACTGGCGCTTTGCCCAGGTCGCGAATGGGAGGCTTACGCCAAATTGCGCGCCCTTTACGATTCCGGAGAAAAGGAGAAGTTGCCGACCTTGTTACGCCGCCTCAAAGAATTGGAAATTAGGTTGGACATACCGCCACGTGAGCGGGTGCCATAGGCTGGCAAGGTTACATGGTCGAAAAAGTTACATGGTTACAAATCTTCCCGTTTTAACTTTGTAACCTTTGTAACTATTTTAACAGTCCGCCCAATGCGCATCGCCATCCTTAGCGACCTTCACGCCAACCTCGAGGCAACCGACGCTGTCCTCGGCGATGCGCACGAACGCGACTGCACCCAGTTCGTTTGTCTCGGCGATGTCGTCGGGTATAACGCGAATCCGCGAGAGTGCCTGGAGATCGTGCGGAAAATGGAATGCCCGGTCGTAAAAGGAAATCACGACGAACAGGCCTCGCTCGAGGAATCTTCGCGGGATTTCAACCCCCTCGCAGAAATGGCGATAAATTGGACGCGGGCCCAGCTCCCAGCTCCGGAGAAGGAATGGCTGCTTTCGCTTCCTCTAACCGGGACGGTGCGCGATTTCTCCTTTGTCCATGCGACGCTCGATTCCCCCGGGGAATGGAGATATGTCCTCAACACCCTCGATGCCGCGGCGAGTTTCCCTTCCCAGGAAACGACGGTCTGCTTTTTTGGACACACCCACGTGGCGGGCGCGTTCGTCCGCGACGAGGGAGTGAAAAGCTTGAAAGTCGAACAGCTCGATATCGAGGAGACGAAGAAATATCTGATTAACGTTGGCAGCGTAGGACAGCCGCGCGACGGCGACTGGCGCGCCGCCTATTGCATTTATCACCTCGACAAAAACGTCGTCGAACAGCGGCGGGTCGAGTACGACCTCGAGACCGCGCAGCAGAAAATCATCAAGGCCGGATTGCCCCGGATGCTCGCGGAGCGGTTGAAACTCGGGCGGTAAGTGGATTGCAGATGGTAGATTTCAGATTGCAGATTGAGCGCGTTTCCAATCTGAAATTTGAAATCTGAAATCTGAAATCCGCTCCATTCTCATTATCAAGCCAAGCTCGCTCGGTGACATCGTGCACACCCTGCCGGCGGTGGCGGCGATTCGCGATGCGCATCCGAAGGCGGAAATCACCTGGACCATTAATCCTGAATGGACCTCGCTCCTGCGCGGCAACCCCGACGTCGATCACGTCCACATTTTTCCCCGCGGCGAATTGGGCGGGCTGAACGCGCCGCGCCGTTTGTGGCCCTGGCTCAAGACGACGAGAGCGTTGCGCCCGGACGTGGCGCTCGATTTTCAAGGTCTGCTCCGGAGCGCGCTGATCGGGCGGGTGAGCGGAGCGCCGGAGTTTTGGGGAATGAGCGATGGCCGGGAAGGATCGAGATTACTTTACAAGCACGTCGCAAAAGTGGACCGGCGCGCCCACGCCGTGGAGCGCTATCTGAAACTTGCGGAGGCTTTCGGCGCCCCAGTCCGGGAGCCGCTCCGTTTCCCCCTGCCTACGGGGGACGAATTGCCCCGTTTCGATCCGTACCCGCCGTTTCTCGTTCTCCATCCTTTCGCCCGCGGTGCAGGCAAATCCTTGAGCAATGCGGTGATCGAAAGTTTTTGCCGCGCGCTGGCGCCGATCCGCATCGTGCTGGTCGGAAAGACCGGCCGGGGAATCAAGCCGCCCGATAATTGCGTGAATCTCGCCAACCAAACAACCCTCCTTCAGCTCATCTGGCTGCTTCGCTCGGCCCAATTCACGATCAGTGTGGACAGCGGTCCCATGCACATCGCCGCGGCCATTTCGCCACGGCTGGTCTCGATTCACACCTGGTCCGATCCGCGCCGGGTTGGGCCTTACAATCCCGACGCCTGGGTTTGGAAAAACGGTCAATTACTTCGCGCCGAGGAGCTCGCGGAGGCCAAATCAAGAAAGGGCCGGAGATTTACGGAGGCCGATGTCCCGGGCATTGTCGATCTCATCGCGCGGTCGGGACCGGAATCCGAAATGATGAAAGCTACGACGACCAGCGGCGAGTAAGCACCGCCTGAGCAAGAATCAGATCGCGCGGATACGTGATCTTGAAGTTGAATTCGTCGTTCGGAACCAGAAACACTTTGGCGCCCAGATGCTCGACCGCCGAAACTTCATCGGTAATCGAAAGATTTTTCGCGGTAACCCCGGCGTAGGCTGAGAGGAGAAGATCGCGGGAAAAAATTTGCGGCGTTTGCATCGCGAAGAGTCTCTCCCGGGCGACACCTCCATTGACGAGCCCACTTTCGTCGGCGCGTTTCAGAGTGTCGGTGACCGGTTCGGCCAAAGCCGCGGCGCCATGCTCCCTTGCGCAAGCGAAGACACGCTCAATCTGTTCGGGCATGACCAGGGGCCGCGCGCCATCGTGCACGGCAATGAAGCCGCTCCCGGCCGCGACACGCTCCAAGCCTGCCCGGACGGAATCCTGTCGTTGTGCGCCCCCCGGAATGACCGGACGAACTTTTTGAAAACGGTTTTGCGCCACGAGCTCTTCAAATTCCGGAACGCGTTCCTCGCGCGTGACCAAAATGATTTCGTGAACTGAAGGCGTTCGCTCGAACGCTTCGATCGTGTGGGCGAGCACCGGCCGGTCGCCGAGCAGCGCCAGCAATTTATCAAAGCCCATCCGCTGACTGCTGCCCGCGGCGACGATGATGGCGCTTAGCATGGTTGAGAAATCAACAACTTCTCAGCCACTCAGCTGTTTTGACACTTCCTGGCTCAGCGCTTTCCCATCAGCCCGCCCGGCCACTTTAGCCTGAAGCGCCTTCATCACGGCGCCCATTTGCGCTCTCGAGGTGGCGCCGGTCTCGGCAATCGTCTCACGGACGAGCGCCGTGAGCTCATCCGCCTCCATCGCCTTCGGCAGATACGCGTTCAAGAGCTGCAATTCTTCTTTTTCCTTCGCCGCCAGCTCCGGGCGGCCGCCTTTTTCGAAACTGTCGATCGAATCCTGCCGCTGTTTCACCTGTTTCCGAATGACTTGCGCAGCTTCCGCGTCATCCAATTGCGCGTCGGCGGATTTCTCGATCGCGGCGTATTTCAACGCCGACTTCAACATGCGCAAAACGCCGAGCCTGCCGGCATCTTTCGCGCGCATGGCATCCTTCAAGTCGGAATCGACGCGCTCTTGTAAGGTCATCTCGTGAAACTAGAGGGCTGAATCCTCGCAGCAAGGAGGAACATCGGCCTAGGTTTCGCGGAGTTTCTCCGCACACGCGTGCACGGAAGCCGGATCGCTTACACTGATCACATCGGCATCTTTTCGCGTCCGGCGCAGCAGACCCGCCAGCACTTCGCCCGGACCAAGCTCGATGAAAAGATCGCAGCCCCTTTCCAAAAGCGCTTCCAGGCAATCGGTCCATCTGACCGTGCTCGTGACCTGATCCTGGAGCGCGGTCCGGATCTCCGGCAAAGTTTCGACAACGCCACCAGTCACGTTGCTCATAACGGCAAAACGGGGCACGCTCAATTCGGCGTCGAGCAAGGGCTGCCCCAGTTGCTCGTAGGCGCTGTTCATCAAGCGCGAATGATACGCCCCGGCGACGTTCAACAGAGTCGCGCGCCGAATCCCATGCTCCTTCGCGAGGCTGACTGCCATTTCAACTTTTGCCGTCTCGCCGGAAATCACGATCTGCCCCGGCGCATTGATATTTGCCACATCGACATCAGTGGCAGCCGCCAAGGTGCGCACGGAGTTTTCGTCCGCCCCAATCATCGCCGCCATGGCCCCCGCTGTCGCCGCGCAGGCCGCATCCATCAGACGTCCGCGGGTTTCGACTAATTTCAGACCCGTGGAAAAAGCGAAAGTTCCCGCCGCCGCGTGCGCCGTCCATTCGCCTAACGACAAGCCGGCCGCCGCCTCGATCGCAAAATCTCCCGCCACTCCGCGCAACGCGGCCAGGCAGGCCAGCCCATGAACATAGAGCGCCGGCTGGCAGTTCGATGTCTTGGTTAGTTCTTCGAGCGGCCCGCTCCACGCGATACCACTCAACGACCGTCCGAGAATCCGGTCGGCTTCCTGGAACAAATCGCCCGCGGCGGGATGATGCGCGGCGAGTTCCCGTCCCATGCCGACGGTTTGGGCTCCCTGGCCCGCAAACAGTAGCGCGATCTTTTTTGCCATGTTAGGTTAGTAGTTTCTGCAGCCCTCTCGCGCAACTCGCGTAATTAAGCTTGCGTTTTTTGCCGTAAATCAAAATACTTTGCGTATGCAGAAACATGCACGCAATGCAGCGCTTGCTATCATCGCGCTGCTGGTCGCATTGCCGTTAGCAACGGCCAATGCCAAATGGCTTGAAAAGTCAGAGCCGAGATTACCGTTCGGCGTCTACATTCAAGGTTTGCAGGGGTCAGTCGTGCTCTCAATAACGCTGGACAAGAGTGGCCGCGTTACGGGCACCAATGTTCTGCGGAGCAGCGGTCATCCAGCCCTGGATGAACTCGCGCGCAACGCAGCCATGAACTGGCGCCTGAGCACCGACTCCGTCCTGCCCTCTGATATCAGCAAGGGGCGGGTCGAGTTGATCACGTTCAAGAACCCCAATCCGCCGAAGCAGATCCTTCCGGACGCATGGCCGTATTGGGCGCAGTTAAGATAGAGTCGAAGCGGCGGTAGTCGTTTCAGACGACCCGCTCGCTGTTCCGGCGGCGGAAGCCCCATCCGCCGCCTCGGGGTAGGTG
>JBAPMH010000388.1:0-10180 GCA_049278515.1 Chthoniobacterales bacterium | reverse complement strand
GGCGAGAGAGGACCAGAAGAGGGGGGAGGAAGGAAGGGGGAAAAAAAGAGAGGAAAAAATATCGATTTCTAGTCGGACTGAGACGGCTCATTTGTTCGCGTTGAGAACGCTCGAGCATATTCTGGTAAACGCAGGAGATCTACGAACAATCCTCAAGAGAGGAGGCGTGGCAATCGAAGGAGCGAAAGCAAGGAAGCCGTATAAGACAAAGCAGATTCTAGAAGACATAGGCAAGAAGTTTTACATGATCACGCGGAGTGTCCACCATGCTTTGGAGCCGTCGAAACAGTACTTGAAATGGGTCCTCAATCGTGAGTTGGCTGCGCCTTCGGAAACTTTTGACGCGGGGGAACTGGTCTTTGCCGCGGCCTCATATGGCGCGATCATCGATTGGCGAATGGATGACAGGCTAACGAGAGCTTGTAAGTCACTTATTAATTCGTTACCGGCGAACGGTCGGTTGCCTACCAAGCGCGCCTTTCATGCGGACCCGCGCGGCTATCGAATCCTTCCTATCGGTTGCGAGATGACCCGTGCTCTGGCGAATCTCCTCCAGAAGACCCGTTACGATTTCGATGCAGAATTTGTCGCGCGAATGCTCGGTGTCTTCGAGGAGCAATTAATCGAACTACACGAGAGCACGGCCCAGACGAAGTTGATTGGATGGAACTTCGAGGGTGCACCAAATCCTGGTAAACCTGCCGTCTGGGTAACGGCGGTTTCGGTGTTAGCCTTGGATAGAATTGTGCGGATGCTCAACACACGCATCAACGAGATCGTTCTCGCGCATTTCGATGTCTCCTTGCCTAAGCGACCTCACACGGGTCTTACCCTGTGTGGCCTGATTTACTCAGACGGTCTGACAAAGGCTTTTCGAAAGGAGGAGGGTTCGACAGCCATTCAACTGCAGAAGGCCCGTGCGCATGTAATGCGGGCGACCCTACCAAAACCGTATCGGAAAGGTGGTAAGGGCTTCTCAACTATCTACTACGGGCCGCCGCGCACCGGCAAAACAACCCTCGCGGAATCGCTCGCCTTGAGCGCAGAGGTGCCTCTTCTCAGGTTGTCGCCCGGCGATCTAATTCTGCAGGGGCAGGAAATGATTGAGGGACGCGCCCACGATGTTTTCGAGTCACTTTCCATGTTAACGCAATGCGTCATCATTTTTGACGAGTTCGAGCCTGTTTTGACCAGTCGGAGCAGCAGGAGTGACGATGCCCAATTCAGGTTCGTGCTGGGTGGAATGTTGCCCAAACTCATCAAGCTTCACGATTCCGCGGGAAAACAGTCCTTCGCTTACTATCTGGGAACGAATTGTATAAACGATATTGATGCGGCGGCGAAGCGGCCGGGGCGATTCGACCAGAAAATTCCCGTTTATAAACCGGACCCTCTTTCTCGCGCCGGCGCGTTGCTTTATGGGTTGAGCCAAAGCAATAGAGTTCATGGAAGGAGCGCGCCAGAACTGCAACGCTTTTACGAGGTTATCGCGAGAACGATTGGAGAGCCGGCCGATCGGATTAGCAGACTTTTTACGATCGAGCACGGCAGGGAGGGTTTGACGACGACCCTAGATTACATTCTCGGCAGCCCAAAGGTACCGGACGATTTGAAAGAATCTAAGGCGAACCTGAGAGAGCTGAAGTCGGAAATCCTAACAAAAAGGTCACTTGAGCGGCTTGATAAGGAGGAGCGGGAGAAGGAGCAGCGCGAGTGGATATATGCCTATGAAAAACGTTTCCTAGATGGAGGAAAACATTTTTGGGAGGGAAAAGGTGAACCCAAGTGGGATGAAGTTTTCGTCCGCTTGAGCGAACGTCTGGAGCCCCCGACGACGGAGTCGATAAAGAAGAAGAAACCGGTTCAGAAAAAACATAGGTAGAAGAGAGCACTCCGTTTTCCGACCTGAGCCACCTACGCTAGATCCTGTGTCTTCGTATCAAGCTCTCGGTCGCCACGTACTCATTGACAGCACGCGTGAAACGCGGTTCATCGTTTAGCTGATGAGCAGGATCCTGATTGCGGATGACCAGAATGATGTGCTGGAGGCACTCCGCATTTTGCTCAAGGGGGAAGGGCACCAAACCGATGCAGTAACGTCGCTGGCGGGGATTTTTCAGGCGCTGGAAAAGAAGGATTACGCGCTGCTGATCATGGACCTGAATTACACCCGGGACACGACCTCGGGGCAGGAAGGGCTGGAGGTGATCCCGAAAATCCAGGCACTCGACAATACTTTGCCGATCGTGGTGATGACGGCGTGGGCAACGATCGATCTCGCGGTGGAAGCAATGAAACGCGGGGCGCGCGATTTCATTCCGAAGCCGTGGGACAACGACCGTCTGCTTGCGGTGGTCCGGACACAGATCGAGCTGGCGGGGGCGTTGCGAAAAGGGCGAAGGCTGGAGGCGGCGAACCAATTATTGCGGGGCAACGCGCCGAACATCATCGCGGAATCCCCCCGGATGCGGCCGGTGCTGGAGATCATTTCGCGAGTGGCCCCGTCAGACGCGAACGTGCTCATCACGGGCGAAAACGGGACGGGCAAGGGACTGGTCGCGCGCGCGATCCACGCGTTATCGACTCGCACCTCGCACACCATGATCACGGTGAACATGGGCGGATTGTCGGAAGGAATTTTCGAGAGCGAATTGTTCGGGCACGTGAAAGGCGCGTTTACGGACGCGAAGACGGACCGGGCGGGCCGCTTTGAGCTGGCGGACGAAAGCACGCTCTTCATGGATGAGATCGCGAACGTGCCGATGAACCAGCAGGCGAAGTTGCTCCGGGTGATCGAGACGGGCGAGTTCGAGCGGGTGGGTTCGTCGAAAACTTTGAAGGCGAACGTGCGGATTATTTCGGCGACGAACGCGAACCCGCATGAGGAAGTGGCCCAGGGCCGGTTCCGCCAGGACCTGCTTTTCCGGCTGAACACGATCGAGATTGCGTTGCCGCCGTTGCGGGAGCGGCGGGAAGACATCATGCCGCTGGCCAACAATTTTTTGCGCCAACACGCGAAACGATACCGGAAAACGCTGACCGGTTTCGAAGAGAAAGCGCGCGATGTCTTGATGCAGCACCACTTCCCGGGCAACGTCCGCGAGCTGGATCACGTCATTGAGCGGGCCGTTCTGATGACCCAGAGCCAGCAGGTAAAGGCGAACGATCTCGGCCTAACGAGCGGGGTCTCGGATACCCCGCGGCTCGAAGACATGAGCCTGGAGGAAGTGGAATCCTTCCTGATCAAGAAGGCGCTCTCGCGTTTCGACGGCAATGCCCGGAAAGCCGCCGAAGCGCTGGGGCTGAGCCGGAGCGCTTTTTATCGGCGCTTGCAACAATATGGTCTTTAGGCGTAGCGGTAGTAGCCCCGGCTGCTTCGCGCGCAGATGAAGAAAACAATCAAGAAGCTGCGGCACCGGCTCACGCATGAGGGCCGGCTCACCTGGCTCACCCTCGCCGCGGCCGCGCCGGCGGCCATCGTCGCGCTCGTCCTTCTTTGGTTCGGCGATCACACCGCGAAGGTGCAATGGACCCTGACGCTGTTCATCGCTGGACTCGGCCTCTTGTTCATCCTGAACGCGCGGGAGCACATCATTCGGCCTTTGCAGACGATGACGAACCTCCTCGCGGCCCTTCGCGAAGGCGACTATTCCATCCGGGCTCGCGGCGCCCGGGCCGACGACGCGCTCGGAGAAGCGCTTTTGGAAATCAACGCCCTCGGCGAGACGCTGCGCCTGCAACGGCTCGGTGCGTTCGAGGCCACGGCGTTGCTTCGCACCATCATGGCGGAGATCGACGTCGCGGTTTTTACTTTCGACCCGGACCGCCGGCTCCGCCTCGTGAACCGGGCCGGCGAAGACTTGTTAGGCATGCCGATGGACAAACTGCTCGGCCGCCGATCGAAAGACCTCGGTGTGGAAGTTTGTCTGGATGCCGATCAGGATGCGCCTCTCACCCTGACCTTTCCCGGGGGGGCCGGACGCTGGGGCGTCAAACGAAGTTCCTTTCGCGAGCGAGGCTTGCCGCATGAACTGTTGGTGCTGACCGATCTGAGCCGGACCCTGCGCGAGGAGGAACGCAACGCCTGGCAGCGCCTCGTCCGCGTGATCGGCCATGAAATGAATAATTCGCTGGCGCCGATCAAATCGATCGCGGGTAGCCTCGAGACCCTCATTCGCCGCGATCCGCCGCCGGCTGATTGGCGGGACGACGCGCGGAGCGGGTTGAACATTATCGCGACCCGCGCCGAATCGCTCAGCCGTTTCATGCAGGCGTATGCGCGCCTGGCGCGGTTGCCCGCTCCGCTGAAGGAGTCGATCAATCTCGGAGAGCTGGTGAAGCGCGTGGCAAGTTTGGAGACGCGGATAGCGGTCCGGGTAGTGGAGGGACCCGAAGCCATGGTCGAGGCCGACGCCGCGCAGTTGGAGCAATTGCTCATCAACCTTCTCCATAACGCCGCGGAAGCTTCACTCGAAACGGCCGGCACGGTGACGGCCGGATGGCGCGATCTCGCCGAGAGCGTGGAGGTATTTGTCCGCGATACCGGGCCGGGCATCATGAACCCGACGAATTTGTTTGTCCCGTTTTTCACCACGAAACCGGGCGGCTCGGGAATCGGTTTGGCTCTAAGCCGGCAAATCGCCGAAGCGCACGGGGGTTCGTTGAGCCTGGTGAATCGGGCAGGGCCGGGATGTGAAGCCTTACTTCGGCTGCCGAAGTAAGGAAATTCCAAATCCCAAGGAAATCTCAATCTCAAAATCCCAAAGGTTGGGCGGTTCATCATCTTTGAAATTTGGATTTTAGAGTTTTTTGGAGCTTGGGATTTGGGTTTTGGGATTTCCGCGCAGCGGCTGCTGCGCGGTCGTCCCACAATCGGGACGGTGGAATCCCACTAGCGAAGCTTTTTCGTGTATCGCTGTTTTTGGCGTGCCAACGTAACTGGCTGATCACAAGCATATTATAACTTTGTTTTTCACGATGGCACGGGCATTGCAATAGGGGGCGGCGACCACAGAAAATTTTGAATCCAAGTCGCCCCTACGACGCATCCCACTAGAGCAGGACGATTATGAAACCAACAATCCAACAGAACGAACGCAATGGCCTGCGCATGCCGAAGACCGACTGCAATTATCAGGTCGGGTCGATGTCGAGCCGCGGCGCCCGTTCCCGCGGTGCCTCCATTCGCGCGGTGAGCAACGATTACTTTAAGAACGAAGCACGCTCGATGTTTGCAACTGAGGCCGCGTTCTTCAGCGTGATCGTGATAACCACCGCCGGGCCGCTGATTTCCGCCGCCATGGCGCTTGTTCATCTCGTTCGTTCAATCGCGGTCCTCTAACCGCGGAGCTTTATCATGACCTCAGCCTCAGGAGCCAAAGCGGAGACTACTATTGTGCGGCCAGCCGGTTTCACTCAGCCTAGCAATTCCATGGATGTACCACGCGCCGGTGTGGCGAAACAGAAACGTAAGAAGCGCATCATTATCATCGCGGGCTCTGTGCTCGGATTGATCGCCATAACTTTCCTCCTCTCGCGGCTGAAACCAGCCGTGCCCAGCATCGATCGTTCGACGGTGTGGGTGGATACCGTGAAGCGCGGGCCGATGGTGCGCCAGGTACGCGGTCTCGGCACACTCGTGCCGGTGGATATCCGCTGGATTGCAGCGAACACGGACGGCCGGGTCGAGAAGATCGTGATCTGGCCAGGAACGGAAGTAACGCCGGACAGCGTGATTTTGGAGCTGACCAGCCCCGAGCTCGAACAGTCAGCGGGCGATGCCGAGTCGAAAGCGAAAGCGGTCGAAGCCGAGTTGACCACGTTGCGCGCAACCTTGCAGCGCGAACTGCTCGACCAGGAATCGATCACGGCGCGCGTTCACTCCGAGTACGAACAGGCGAAGATGGAACGCCAGACCAACGATCAGCTCGCGAAGAACGGGCTCGTTTCCGAGCTCGTTTACAAGACCTCGAAGGTGAAGGAGGCGGAACTTGAGAATCGCGACAAAATCGAAACCAAGCGTCTCGAATTCTCGCGCAGCTCGATTGAGCCGCAGATCGCATCGAAACAGGCTGCCGTCGATCAGGCCAAGGAATTTGCGAAATTGAAGATGGACCAGGTGCAGCAGTTGCACGTGAAGGCTGGCATGACCGGTGTCCTCCAGCAATTGCCGGTGCAGGTTGGCCAGCGCATCAAGCCGGGCGACAACCTCGCTCGCGTGGCGGATCCGACCAAGCTCAAGGCGCAGGTCAAGATCGCGGAAACGCAGGCCAAGGACATCATAAATGCCCAGGTCGCCTCGATCGATACCAGGAATGGCATCGTGGCCGGACATGTAATCCGCGTCGATCCCGCGGTGGAGCAGGGGACCGTGACGGTGGACGTGGCGATCGATGGTGATCTGCCAAAAGGGGCGAGGCCCGATCTTAGTGTAGACGGAACGATCGAGCTGGAACGTCTGGATAATGTGATCTACGTGGGCCGGCCGGCTTTCGGCCAGGAGAACAACACCGTTGGCATTTTCAAACTCGTCGCGGGCACTTCCGAAGCGGTCCGCACGCCGGTGAAGCTCGGCCGCAGCTCGGTCAACACGATCGAGATCATCAGCGGTCTCGAGCCCGGCGATCAGGTAATTCTCTCCGACACCAGTTCAATGGACGCTCACGAACGCATCCGCCTCAACTGATAACTAACCTAACCACGACAGCCCAACGATCCGATAAAACCCAACACCATGGCCTCAACTGAAACCATCAACGAACAACCGGCCCGCACTTCTGGCGGGAACGGCAATAGCACACTCATCCATCTCGACGGAGTCACGAAAGTCTTCCTGACCGATGAAGTGGAAACCCACGCGCTTTCCGGCATCCACCTGGATATCCGGACCGGCGAATATGTCTCCATTGCCGGGCCCTCAGGCTGCGGCAAATCGACGCTGCTCTCCATCCTCGGATTGCTCGACACACCGTCCGGCGGCAGCTACTCGCTCAAGGGAACCGAGGTGGCGAACCTCTCGTTTCCCGATCGCGCCCGCATCCGGAACCGCGAGATCGGATTCATCTTCCAAAGCTTTAACCTCATCGGCGATCTTACCGTTTACGAGAACGTCGAACTGCCGCTGACTTATCGCGGCATGGGTTCGAGCGATCGTAAAGGTTTCGTGCTCGAAGCGCTGGAGCGCGTCGGCATGGGCCATCGCGCCAAGCATTTGCCGAGTCAGCTCTCCGGCGGTCAGCAACAGCGTGTCGCCGTCGCGCGGGCTCTCGCGGGCAAGCCGGCGATTCTGCTCGCGGACGAACCGACGGGTAACCTCGATTCGCGGAATGGCGAGGCCGTGATGGCGTTGCTGAAGGAATTGCATGATGGCGGGGCAACGATTTGCATGGTCACGCACGACACCCGTTTTGCGGAGCATGCCGATCGCACCATTCATCTGTTCGACGGCCGGGTGGTCGAAGACCGGATGGCTGCCTAAGAAGTCTGGTTGGTTAGTTATGCCTTCTGGAGCCGCGCTGGCGGCTCCAGAAGCAGGAGGCTCTCGATCTACATGTAAGCAACCCAGGGGTCCAATCTGATGGTACGAGATCTTAGATATGCGTGTCGGATGCTCGTTAAGGCCCCGGGGTTTACCATTATCGCCCTCCTCGCCGTCGCTCTCGGCATCGGCGCGTCGACGACGATGTTCTCGGCGATCAACGCGCTCCTCCTCCGGCCCATGCCGTACATTCAGGACCAGGAGCGGCTGGTCGCCGTCTCGGAATTCATCACGAAGGATCCGGGACATGACGCCGGCACGGCGTTTCCCGATTATCTTAATTGGAAGAAGAACGCGACCACCCTTGATGGAATCGCCGCGATCCAGGAAGCGACGTTCATTATTACCGGCGGCGACAAGCCGGAGCGTTATCTGGGAGGACAGATTTCCGCGGACGCTTTTTCGTTCATGGGCGTCCAGCCGATTCTCGGCCGCCTGTTTCGTCCCGAAGAAGACGACCTGAATGCGCCGCCGGTGGCGCTGATTGGTTACCAGGTTTGGCAGGAACATTTCGCCGGCGATCGCGGCGTGGTCGGCAAGACCATTCCAATCAACGGAAAGCAGGTGACGGTCATCGGCGTCATGCCGAAGGGCTGGCGGTTCCCGGAGATTTGCGACATCTGGATGCCGCTCCAGTTTGAGGAGAAAACTAATCCGCGCGGAAATTTCTTTCTCGATTGCATCGGCAAAGTGAAGAAAGGCATCTCGATAGAACAGGCGCGCGCCGAACTGGAAGCGATCACGGCGCGGATTGCGGCCGAGCACCCGGACACGAACACGGGCGTGAGCGTGCACGTGAATTCGTTTCGCGAGGAGAACGTGCGTAACTTTAAGACGCTGACGTTGCTCGTCATGGGCGCGGTGCTGTTCGTCCATCTGATTGCGTGTGCGAATGTGGCGAATCTTCTGCTTGCTCGCGGGGCCACGCGCGCAAAGGAAATTGGCATCCGTCTGGCGCTCGGCGCCTCCCGGCGGCAAATCATCCGGCAGCTGCTTTCGGAAAGTCTCGTCCTGGGAATGGTGGGCAGCGGGATTGGATTGCTTTTCGCGGTCTGGGGTGTCGACCTGATGCTGACCGCGTTACCGAACGAAGTGCCGTATTGGATTCGATTTGATTTCGATTGGCGCGTCTTTTCCTTTGCCCTCGGCATCGGCGCCCTCTCGAGCGTCCTCTTCGGATTGTTGCCCGCCTTTCAGGCCTCCAATCCTCAACTCGTTGACGCGCTGAAGGAAGGCGGACGAACCGGAGCCGGCGGCGCGAAAGGGCAGCGGATGCGCAATTCGCTCGTCGTCGCCGAAGTTGCGCTGGCCCTCGTTCTCCTCATCGGCGCCGGGCTGATGATGCGCAGTTTCATGTTCCTCCAGAAAACCGACATTGGAATGGATCCCTCGCGCACGCTCACCTTCCGGGTCGGTTTGCCGGAGGCGCAGTTTGCGGACACCGAAGCCGCGCCTCGTTTCTTCGATCAGCTGATTCCAAAGCTGGCGACTCTCCCGGGCGTCGAGAGTGCTGCTGCGACCACTTCGCTGCCGGCTGCAGGAAACATCGGCATCAGCCTTTTCATTTTGGACGGCGAGCCGGAGCCGAAACAACTGCAGGACGGTCGCAAGATGAGGCAGCTGAGTATCACTCCGGGTTATTTCCAAACCGCGCATGTCCCGCTTCTGCGCGGACGCGATTTTACGGCCGCGGATACGAAAGACGCGCCGCGGGTGGCGCTGATCGACGAAGACGGCGCCCGCGCCTGGTTTCCGAACGACGATCCGATCGGACATCAACTCCGTTTTCTCGACAAAGCGGGCGAGCCGCCGAAATGGTCAACCATTGTCGGAATCGTCAGGCCGGTCGTTTACGATAAGCTGACCAAACCGGCCAAGATTCCCGCGGTTTACTTTCCGCAGGATCAGGTTCCGAGCCGGTTCATGTCGGTGATGGTCCGGACCAAAACCGATCCGGCGAAATTTTCCAATCTCGCTCGCGGTACCGTCCTCTCCGTGAACAAAGATCTTCCAATTTATCGAGTGATGACGATGGACGAAGTCGTCGCCCAATCGTTCTGGGACCGGCGCTTTTTTGGGACGCTCTTCACCATTTTCGCGGGCCTGGCGCTTTTCCTCGCGTCGCTCGGGCTCTACGGTGTGATGGCTTATTCAGTCCGGCAACGGACGCAGGAGATCGGGGTGCGGATGGCGCTCGGGGCGCAGACTGGGGATGTCTTGCGGCTCGTGACCGGGCAGGGCCTGCGGTTGATCGTGACCGGGCTCGCGATTGGATTCGTCAGCGCCTTCTTCCTCGCCCAATTGCTCTCCGGGAGCCTTCACGGAATCCCCGCCCACGATCCACCGAGCTTCACGCTGGTGCCGGTTGTTCTTTTCCTTGTCGGGCTGGCGGCCTGTTATTTGCCGGCGCGTGCGGCCATGCGTTTGGACCCGATGGAGGCGCTTCGTTATGAGTAACGAAAATGACGAATTCCGAATGACGAATGACGAAGGAATGACGAAGCCAGAATCGCTTTTCGTCATTCGTTCATTCGAGCTTCCTTCGTCATTCGACATTCGGCATTCGTCATTATGATTTCATCCATCCGTCTCGCTATCCGCAGTCTGCTCAAAACGCCCGGTTTCGCCGCCGTCGCCATCATC
>JBAPMH010000387.1:0-3151 GCA_049278515.1 Chthoniobacterales bacterium | reverse complement strand
GTGTCACCCCGGTCAGCCACCCCATCCTTTTCCGCCAATCCGTTCGCAGACATGCGACAGAGATCAGGAGCGTAAGGGCGAGGAGCGGCAGATAGGCGCGCGCGAGAAGGGCCACGATCTTCCGAATCAGCCGGGGTTGCTCGATTGGCGGCGCGGTTTCACCGAGCGATGCGCTGCGCTGGATGAACTCGATCGTGCCCGGATACGCCTTTAAGACTTCGCGATAGGACTCGGGATCGAAACTGTGCGCGCCAATTTCGTAAACAAGCGCAAGCGGGATGAATTTTCTGCGGTCGTAAGCAGGAAGAACCGGCGCGTAGAACAGCCCCATCTGCCGTCCGACTTTCTTCAGCATCGCGACCGGCCGCTGTTGCCACGCCCGCCAGTAACAGAAATGATAAAACGAAGTGATGGCAGTGGCGTCGTAATTGAATTCCTGCGCCACCTGCTCGGCGATTGAAGTCGGGTCATACATCAGATAATCCGGCGAAAACCCCAGAGACGGAAATTTCGATCCCTCGGCGGCCGCGGATTTCTTAATCTCAACCGCAAGCTGCCTCTGCATCTTGCCGAGCAACTCGGGCTGGTACGGAAGGACCGTACCTTTCGCCACGTCATCCGCCAGCTGGTCGCGAATCAGATCGGCGTGCACGACAAAAAGATTCGTAGGCAGGAAAAGTTTGCTCCGTTCGTCCCCGCGGCTGAGAAAGTGTTCAGGCACCGCAATCATCGCCGCAGAGAGCGCGATACCGAGCGCGAGTGCGATCTTTTGCCGAATTGGATTTCGGGTAACGAGAAAAATCGCGACCGGCAGAAGCGGCACCAAGGCGAGGAAAACGAAGCTTGGTTTGACGGCGGCGAGGAGGACCGCGGAAGCGCCGGTCCCGATGCCCCAGGCAACGGATGGCTTTTGGGCGACGAACCTTCGCGCCAGGAACTCAGTCAGAAAATAGAGATTGAGCGCGAGAAGAAATGCGCAAATGCCTTCCGGCCGAATTCCCATTTCCGCCCGGATTGGTTCGCCCGCGAGGAGAAAGACTCCGACCAGAACCAGGCCGAGGGCCATATGCGTGCGATCGCCGAACGTTGAGGACCCGATGAAACCGCGGACGCGATGCCAGGTCATGAGGATCAGGCCGCCGCCGGCAAGTCCAAGGATGTGTTGCACGATAACGATCGCGCGAAAGTCGCCGAACACCCGCAAGAGCAGGTAGAGAAAACCCGGATACACGAAATTCCGTCCGTGGGCGTGGACGAATTCTCCGCGGGTGAGCTTAAACAGAGCGGGTGACAAATAACCCCAGATGTCCAGATCGGCGATCGGAACCAAAGGCAGCGAGAATCTTTTCCAGGCTGCGACGGCGAACAGACCCGCCACCGCCACCCAGTAAACCACGCGGAAAATTTGGAGGTGTCGCGCGGCCATGGGACGTCAAGACTCGTTTGCCGCCGCGACCTGGCCAAGATCAGCCCAGCGCGCGTAAAGTCGCGCCACTTCATCGCGTGCCGCCCGCAGGTTTGCTTCCAAACTCGCCAGCTCCGCGGCGTGGCTCACATAAAAGTCCGGCTCGGCAAACAACGCTTCGATCCGGGTCACTTCCTCTTCCGCGGCGAGAATCGCGGCCTCCATTCCTTCAAGCTCGCGCTCCTCCTTGTATTTCAGCTTACGCGGCTTGGTCTTGCTGTGGCCGGGATCGTTGATACCGGCGCTTTTGGTTTCCGCCTTTCTTTCCCGGCCGGGATCCCCGATCCCGGCTACAACTCGTTTCTCGAGGTAATAATCGTAATTGCCGGGTTGATACCGAAGCACACCATCGCCTTCGAAGGCGAGAATCGCGGTGCAAACGCGATTTAGAAAATACCGGTCGTGGCTGACCACGATGACGCTGCCGCCGAACGCGACGAGCGCTTCTTCCAATAACCTGAGCGTGCCCAGATCGAGATCGTTTGTTGGCTCGTCCAGAATCAACACGTTCCCGCCGCGCTTGAGAATTTTCGCAAGCAAGACGCGGCTGCGCTCGCCGCCGCTGAGTTGATAAATCTTCGTGTTGATGCGCTCCTCCGTGAACAGGAAACGCCGGAGATATCCGCGCAGGGTGATGTTCTCCTCGCCGAGACGCACGTATTCGCTCCCCTCGCCCACTTCTTCCCAGACGGTCTTCGTGTCGTCGAGCAGGAGTCGATTCTGATCGACGTAATTAATTTCGGTGCGCGAGCCAATCTCCACCACGCCGCGGGTGGGCTCGAGCTGTTGGAGCATGATCCGGAGCAGCGTCGATTTGCCGAGGCCATTCCGCCCGACCACGCCGAGGCGCTCGCCTGCCGCAAGATTCAGCGAAACATTTTCGAACAAGATGCGGCCCCCGAGTTCCATGCCGACCTCGCGCAACTCGATCACGCGATTCGCCAGCTTTGGCGCCGGCGGAATGATGAGATCGACCTCGAGCTCCGCTTCCGGCGCCTCCTTCTCCGCCATCTCGAAGTAGCGCTCCACTCGGTCCACCGATTTCGTCCGGCGCGCCCGCGGCGCCTTGCGCACCCAGGCGAGCTCGCGTTTGAGGAATTTCTGGCGTTTGTGCTCCTGCATTTCCTCGACTGCCTGCCGTTCCGCGCGCGCGATCAGGTAATCGGTGTAATTGCCTTCATAACTGTGGAATTTGCCCCGCGAGAGCTCGAGCACCCGGGTTGCGATCCGATCGAGAAAGTAGCGATCGTGCGTCACAAAGAGACAGGTCCCCTGATAACGCGCGAGAAAATCCTCGAGCCATTCGATCGACCCGGTGTCGAGATGGTTCGTCGGTTCGTCGAGAATCAGAAAGTCGGGCCGGGCCAACAACGCCCGGCAAAGCGCGACCCGGCGCTTTTCTCCGCCGGAGAGCGTGGCCACGATCCGTTCCGGCTCGGGCGCGTGCAGGTTGGTGATCAAACTCTTGATTCGGTGTTCGAGGTTCCAGCCGTCGAAATGGGAGATCTGGTCGAGCAGGATCCCGCTCCGCGCGCTTTCCGCCGGAGCCGTTTCGTACTCTGCGATCAAATCCAGAATGCGTTGAGCGCCCGCGAGGATGTTGGCGTGCACCGTCGCCTTCTCCTTGAGCTCGAACATCTGCGGCATGTAACCGACCACAAGATCCCGCCGCTGATTGAATTCACC
>JBAPMH010000386.1:0-1505 GCA_049278515.1 Chthoniobacterales bacterium | reverse complement strand
GTGATCAAGACCGGCTTTGAACAGTATGTCGCCGACGCCGCGAGGGACTACGGCCTTCTCTACGGGGCCGTGACCGCATTGATGGCGCTGCTGATCGGCTGGTTCGCTAACGTGATATTCGCGCGCGACTAGTCCGGCAGACACCGTTTTGCGGTGAAAGAATAAATCCGGCCCTCGCCGAGCAAATAGGCTTTAAATGCAAGCGTTCCGAACAAATCCGCAAAGGCGGCGTCTCTCACATTCAACCCGCCGGTAAAGGCGCCGAGGGCGGGCAATACCAGGCGCGTCGTATCGGCAGCAAAACAGCGGCGGCTGACCGCGCGGCCGCGATGCGCAATTCGGGCCACGGGATGCAAATGACCACTGATTTCACCGGAACTGCCTTTCGGCTCATGGCGAAACGTCAACGCACCAATTTTCAACGTTTCCTGGAATACGCCACCGATACCCTCGGCCGGATCGGGATCGTGATTGCCTGTGATCCAAATCCAGTCGCGTCCGCGCTGCAGCCTTCTCAGGTTGTCGCGATCCGTATCGCCCAACCGTGTCGGGCCGCCACCGTCGTGAAAGCTGTCACCGAGCGAGACGACGTAACGGGGCGAATAGTCCGCGATCACGGCCGACAGGCAAGCCAGCGTGGTCGCGGTGTCGTACGGGGGGAGCATTTGGCCGCGAGAAGCAAAACTTGAGCCTTTCTCCAGATGCAGGTCGGCAACGGCCAAGAGCTGATGTTCCGGCCAATAGATCGCACCGCGTGGATCGGCGAGAAGTGGAACTCCGGACAACACGATGAGATTGCCCTCGCCCTCCGCCAGATTTAACGCCGCTTGGCTCAACTCATCGCCTCCTTGATCAACTCGTCGGCCGCCTCGGCCAGCAGCGTATCGCCTGCCTCGCCGTACACGGTTTCCCTTCCAATCTCGAGCAGCACGGGAACCGACAGGGGCGAGACGTGGTCAAGGGCTTTATGAACGATTCGCCCCCTGATCCGCGAGAGCATTTCGCCGAGCCGCTTGATATCCAGCAGACCCGTCGCCGCGTCGGCGCGCGCTGCGCGCAAAAGAATATGATCCGGCTGGTGCTTGCGTAGCACGTCATAGACGAGGTCAGTGGAAATCGTAAGTTGCCGGCGCGATTTTTCCTCGCCCGGAAAACGCATTTCGATCAATCCGGCGATGATCGCGCAGCTGCGAAACGTGCGTTTCATCAGTGCCGATTCCGCAAGCCACGCTTCCAGATCATCACCAAGCATGTCTTGGTCGAATAACCGGGCGAGCGAGAAGTCGCCGCGCTTGATGTGCAGGGCAATGTCACCGAGTCCCCACACCGCCAATGCATATTCATTGGCGACAAATCCTAGCGGCCGCAGTCGAGCGCGCTCCAGCCGACGCGTGAGCAACATGCCAAGTGTCTGGTGCGCTAGTCGGCCTTCGAACGGATAGCAGACAAGATAGTAGTTGGCGGCTCTGGGAAATGTTTCGACCAACAGATCACCAGCCTTCGGA
>JBAPMH010000385.1:0-3236 GCA_049278515.1 Chthoniobacterales bacterium | reverse complement strand
GTCGAAAAAGTGGTGGAAAAACCGCGGGCCCGCGCCCGTCGAGGCGATGCTGCCGCGGATGCGGCGCGGGCGTGCGAAGTGACAGCGGTCGTGTGCGACCTCGCGAACAAGCACGACATCGCCGAGGAATGCGAGCCGGCCATGTTTGCCGACATCACGGAAAGATTCATCGCGCATGTCACCCAGGCGTTGCGCGCGGAAGGCGCCTACATCGAGTCCGCGGGCGGCGAGGGGGTCGTGGCCATCTTCGGTTTCCCGGAGAGCGACAAGCAGCACGCAGAAAAGGCGACCCGCAAAGCGATGGCGCTCACCCAGTCGTTCTCCGATTCCAACAAGTCGAGCAAAGTGGACGCGCTTCGGAATGCCGGGCTCCATGCCGGCGTCAGCTCCGGGACGATGATCATGGCGCCGGTAAAAAACAACGGGCAACGCAGCCTGCTGGCGACCGGTGAGCCGGTGGAATTAGCGAGACGGTTTTGCATCGCGAACCGCTTTTACGGCTCGCGCGTTTTGCTTGGGCCGCGCACTTTCGAGCTGGCCAGCAAGATTCTCGTGGCCCGTCCGATCGATTTCCTGAGCGGCGTCGATGTGCGCGAACGGCACGAAATTTACGAGCCGGTGGCCCTGGCCCTGAACGCTTCGCGCGAGATCATCACCCGTCGTGACGCTTTCTGGAACGGCGTGGTGCTTTACCGGGAAAAGCGCTGGGCCGAAGCGTATTCGCAATTTCAAAACGCCCGTGGGCCGGAAGGGGAAGAGGATCGGCCTCTCCAGTTGTATCTCCGCCGGCTCGAGCCGCTCGCCCTCCAATTGACCAACACGCCGCTGGACGAGTGAGGCGCTGTCAGCCTTGAGGAAGACTGAATATCCCTCGGCGATCCGGGATTTGATCGCGCAGCTCCGGCAAATGCCGGGAATTGGCCCGCGCTCGGCCGAACGGATCGCACTCTGGATTGTCCAGGCGCGCGGCGACCAGCCGGAAAAGATTTCGCGCTCGATCGCCGAAACGCGGGAAACCGTCCGGCCCTGTCCGCGCTGCGGCTTTTTCACCATGGAAGAAGAGTGCGGAATTTGCTCGGACACGACCCGCGCCGCGGAGCTGCTTTGCGTGGTGGAGCAGGCGACCGACATTCTTCCCCTGGAAAAAACGAGCGCTTTCCGCGGCCGCTACCACTCGTTAGGCGGCCGGATTTCGCCGCTCGATCATGTCGGCCCGGAAGATTTGCGCATCAAGGAGCTGCTGGCCCGGGTGGAAGCGGAAAAGTTTTCGGAAATCATCCTGGCCCTGGCCGCCGACGTGGAAGGGGAAGCAACGACGAATTATCTGGTCGAATTGCTCAAGCCATTTCCGGTCACGCTCACCCGGATTGCGCACGGCCTGCCCGCGGGCGGCGGGCTCGAGTCGGCCGACGAATTGACGCTTTACCAGGCGCTGTCGGGGAGGACGAAGCTCTAAAGAAAGTGACGAGTGACGAGTGACAAGTGACGTGTCACGTGAGGGGAGAGGTGGCAGAGCGAACTTGTCACTTGTCACTCGTCACATGTCACTATTCCTTCCCTGATGTCCTGCGCGAAGATCGATCCGGCCCTGCACCAGGCGCAAAAGCCGCCCTGGATCAAGGTGCGGTTGCCGTCGAACCCGGTCTTCTTTTCAACAAAGGCGCTCATCTCCGATTTGCGGCTCCACACGGTTTGCGAGAGCGCGCAGTGCCCGAACCGCTGGGAATGCTGGAGCCAGGGGACCGCCACGATGATGATCGCGGGCGACCGTTGCACCCGGGCCTGTGGTTTCTGCGCGGTCAGCACCGCGAAGCCGTTTGCGCTCGAAGAGGACGAACCGCAGCGGGTCGCGGAAGCCGTTCGCCGGATGGGCTTGAAGCATGTCGTCGTCACCGCGGTCGCACGCGACGATCTGAAGGATGGCGGCGCGAACCATTTCGCGCGGACAATCCAGGCGATCAGGGAGATGGACCCATCGGTTATCGTCGAGGTGTTGGTCCCCGATTTTCATGCCGACGCGGACTGCATCCAAACCGTACTCGAAGCGGGCCCCGATATTTTCAATCACAACCTGGAGACGGTGGAACGCCTGACCCCGGTAGTGCGTTCGCGCGCGAAATACCGGACATCGCTCGAGGTGTTGCGGAAAGCGAAAGAGATCGCTCCGAAAATCGTGACAAAAAGCGGGGTAATGCTTGGGCTCGGCGAAGAAGAGCCGGAGCTGTTCGAAACGATGGACGATTTGCGCGGGATCGGCTGCCAGGTTCTCACCCTCGGCCAATACCTCCGGCCGACTCCGCAGCATCTTCCGGTGGTGGAGTTCGTTCCGCCGGAGCGCTTCGAGGCCTACGGCGAAATCGCTCGGGCCAAGGGTTTCGAACACGTCGCTTCCGGTCCTCTCGTCCGCAGCTCCTATCACGCGGCCGATTTTCACCCGGTCGTTCGCTAAAAATGGCGGGGCTTCCGGAAGGGGTGACGATCAATCGGACCACGGTCGCGGCGATCATCCCCGCTTACCTGGAAGAGAAGCACATCGGCGACGTGTCTCGTCGAACCCTGGCGCAGCTCGACGCCGTCCTGGTGGTTGATGACGGATCTCCGGATGCGACGGCGGAGAACGCGCGGAACGCCGGGGCGCAGGTGATTGTCCATGAGGAGAACCGGGGCAAGGGCGAATCAATCAAGACCGGCCTGCGCCACTGGCTCGAGCGCGGATACGATTACGTGGCGATCCTGGATGGCGACGGCCAGCATTTGCCCGAGGAGATCGACCGGTTTCTGGCAGCGGCCGCGGCCACGTCCGCCGGGCTCCTGATCGGGACGCGAATGAGCGATGTGCGCGACATGCCGCGGTTGCGTCGCGCGGTCAATCGTTACATGAGCCGAAAGATCAGCCGGGTTTGCGGCCAGGACATTCCCGACACGCAATGCGGTTTTCGAATGGTGCATCGCAGCGTCATTCCGGAATTACTGGGCGGCGCCGACCGTTTCGACTACGAAACGGAGATGCTGATCATCGCCAGCCGTAGAGGATGCCGGATCGAATCGGTGCCGATCACCACCGTGTATTCCGACGAAGTGAGCAGCATCCATCCGGTGCGGGACACGCTCCGTTTTTTCAAGCTGATGCGGCGGTATCAAAAGCTGTAGCTGGTTTTACGCGATTCTGGATTTCCAGTAGCCCGGTTTGCGTCGCAAATGCATCACCGCGTATATGGCCACTCGGTTGTGTTGCG
>JBAPMH010000384.1:0-3586 GCA_049278515.1 Chthoniobacterales bacterium | reverse complement strand
CGGGGTCCCTCGACTGCGCTTCGCTCCGCTCGGGATGACAGGAATTACTTCCGCGCTTCGGGCGTGACCATCAGCGTCACCTGTTTGCCGTCGCGTTCGACGATCACCTGAACGGGCACGCCGATCTTCACCGCGTCGAGCGCGTAGGTGTAATCGTAAATATTCGCGATCTTCTGCCCGGCGAATTCCACGATCACGTCGCCGCCTTTCAATCCCGCTTTCTCCGCCGGGCTCGCGCCGCGCACGCCGCTTAGCTTCACCCCTTTCACGTCGCTCGTTGTGTAATCCGGAATCGTTCCAAGGTACGCCCGCAACGTTTCGCGGCCGCCGGCTTCCTGCGACGTCCGCTCGACTTTCGCGAGGTCGGGCCGATCCGGCGCCTGTGCCAGGTCGAGCACGAGCTGCTCGGAGAACTTCGTGATCCGCTCCAGCCCTTCGTAATTGATCTTATCCGCCGTGTCGGTCGGCCGATGGTAATCTTCATGCGCGCCCGTGAAGAAATTCAGCACCGGGACATTCTTCGGGTAGAAGCTGGTCACGTCGGTCGGCAAATAAGGATCATCCTGCAAGGTGAGGTTGAAACCCGCGGCGACATTCCGTTTCTCGATCAGTTTCCGCCACGCATGCGACGACCCCACTCCCTGCAGGGTCAGCTTGTTGTCGCGGAGCCGGCCCACCATGTCGGCGTTAACGTAAGCTGCGATCTTCTCCAACGGCACCGGCGGTTTCTCGCAAAATGCCGCCGAGCCAATGATCCCGATCTCTTCCCCAGACCAAAACGCAAAGATCACGCCGCGCCGGAATTTCTCCGGATGCTCGCTCTGTTCTTTCGCGAGCGCCGCCACCAGCTCCATCGTCCAGGCCGTCCCCGAAGCGTTGTCGTCGGCGCCGGGATGAATCTTGTTCTCCTCGCCGGTCCGCTCGAGCGAACTCGTGCCGCCTCGGCCCAGATGATCGTAATGCGCGCCGACTAGAATGTATTCATCGCTGCCCTGGCTCGGCGGGAAATAGCCGACTACGTCCTGATCGTTTTTCTTCAGATGCTCGACGCCACAGGCCAGCTTCACCGTTACATTTGGCAAAGCGAAGCCGCCCTCGGCGTGGGGGTTTTCCTGGTCGAGCCCTGTCTGGAGTTCTTTTAACTTCTTGCCGCTGGAAGCCAGGAGTGAATCGGCGATCGCGCCACTGATCGACGCCACCACGATGCCACTGCTCGCGTTCGTGTTGTCGTTGTTGAGCGCGAGGAGCTGGCCGGCGTTCGGCGAATTGGGCCCGGTCACCACGAGGACGCCTTTCGCGCCGCGCTCGCGCGCGAGCATCGCCTTGTAACGCAAACCGGAATAACGATTGAGTTGAGCGCGCCGCATCTGGTCGACGCCTTCCGGGACGTAGCGCAGAATCAGGACAATCTTGTCCTTCACGTCGAGGCCCGCATACGAATCATAACGCGCCGCACCTTCCCCCGGAACTACCAGTCCATATCCGGCAAAGACCACCTCGCCGTTCGCCTCGCCGTTTTCGCTGAAGGCGAGCGGCCGGAAATCGGTGTCGAGTTTCGCCGCGGCGCCTGAAATCTCGAGCCGTGTCTTGTCCGGCAGGACCCGCTCGCCGGCGTTGAACTGAAACGGAAGCGCGTAGTTTTCGGCGAACGATTTCAGACCGTTCTCGCGCAAATAAGTCGCCAGCCACTTGGCCGTTTCCTGCGCGCCCGTGCTGCCAGTCATGCGCCCTTCTCGCTTTTCATCCGCCAGCCATTCCACTTGCTTGCGCAGATCCGCCGCGCGGACCTCCGCGCTGTAGCCGGGATCGGTGATCCCGGCCGTGGGCGATTTTGAAAGCGCTTCGTTTTGCCTCGCCGCCGTTCCCAGAGCCGCCCGCGCCGCTTCGTCATTCCAATCCGCAACAAAAAGCTGCGACTTCCCATCGCCCGTCCGGCCGCTCGTCCAGCAGAGCTTTTTGCCGTCCGGCGAAAACACCGGCAGCCCGTCGAACCCCGGCGTAAACGTCACTCGCACCGGTTCGTGTTCACCGGCCCCGTCCACGAGAAACAACTCAAAATTTTCGAACCCGAGCTTGTTCGACGTGAAAATGAAATATTTCCCGCTCGGATGGTAGAACGGCGCCCATGACATCGATTTGAAATCGGTGACGCGCTTCTTGTCCGAGCCGTCGAGCTTCATCGTCCAGACGTCCGCGATCATTCCGTTCTCCTCGAAATGCCGCCAGACGATGCGCGTTCCATCCGGGGAAAAGAAGGGGCCGCCGTCGTAGCCCGGTTCGGTGGTCAGGCGGCGGACGTTCGAGCCGTCCGCGTTCATGAGGTAGATGTCGCCGAACCAGGCCGCGTCTTTCTTGTAACGTTCGCGGTCCTTCGCCGGCAGCTTCTCCAGCGGGAACGCGCCGCGCAGCGAACAGAACACAATCTGTTTTCCGTCCGGCGAATACGAGCCCTCGGCGTCATAGCCGGGCGAATGGGTCAGGTTGACCTGGTCGCTGCCGTCCTGTTTCGTCGAAAAAATGTCGGCCGTATCGTCATAATCCCACGAGTAACGCCGCTGTTTTCCGCTGGCGCGAAAGTCCAGCTCCGCCTTCTGTTTCGCCGCCGCTTCCGGATCGGCGTGGGTGGAAGAGAACAACACGCGGTCGGTTCCCGGCTGGAAAAAACCGCAGGTGGTTTTGCCTTTGCCCGGAGAGACCCGCGTCGTTTCGCCACTTTCCAGATCAAGAATATATTGCTGGAAGAACGGGTTGCCCGGTTCGCGTTCGCTCTGGAAGATCAGTTTCTTGCCGTCCGGCGAGAAATAGCCTTCGCCGCTTCGCTTGCCTTCGAAGACCAGTTGTCTCGTATTTGAGATGAAGCGGTTCTCCTGGGTGGCGTCATCGGCTGCGAGGGCGGTGGCCGCCAGCACAAAAAACAGAACTCCACTGATCCCCGCCCCGAACGAGGGGCTTAAGAAAGGCGGAGAGGCGGGCAACGAGCGCATGTGGACGAGGCTCTACTCTCTCTTCGCCGCGCGCGCCAGCAAATCGCGTACGGCCTCGTCGCTGACTTGCGCGAAATCCTCGTAGAACTGCCCCACGCCACGGAACCACGCGGGCGCGAACAAAACCACCGTCTCGTCCGCCGCCTGTTCGATCTCCCCAAGCGTTTCCGGCGGACACACCGGGACCGCGACCACGATTTGCGCCGGATCCAGGCGCCGCAAGGCCGCGATTCCTGCCAGCATCGTTGCTCCCGTGGCCAGTCCGTCGTCCACCAGAATAACAGTCTGCCCGTGCAATTCCGGCGCGGGCCGGTCCCGGCGATAATCGCGTTCGCGCCGTTCCACTTCGCGCGTTTCTTCCGCTGTGATCTGGGCGACGGTCGCCGCCGCAGACGGCAACGCGCGCAACACGTCTTCATTCAAGACGCGCACTCCCCCGGATGCGATCGCTCCCATGGCCAGTTCGCGTTGACCGGGCACGCCCAGCTTCCGCACCACGAAAACGTCGAGCAGCAAATCAAGCTTCGTCGCGATTTCGTAGCCGACCGGGACGCCCCCGCGGGGCAACGCAAGCACGATCGTGTCCGGCCGCCGCTCATAGG
>JBAPMH010000383.1:0-3956 GCA_049278515.1 Chthoniobacterales bacterium | reverse complement strand
CGTCTCGCCCTACCAGGAAATATTTCAGCGCGCGCTGAATTTCGTCACTCTCGAGCTGGCGAAAATGATCGTGCGCGATGGCGAAGGAGTGACGCGTTTCGTCACTTTGCACGTTCATGGAGCGCGAAGCGCGGCCGACGCGGAAGCGGTCGCGCGCGCGGTCGCCAACAGCACGCTTGTGAAAACGAGCTGGTTTGGCGGCGATCCGAACTGGGGCCGGATCCTGTGCGCGATGGGCTATTCGCTGGCGAAGGTCGACGAAAGGAAAGTCGACGTCGGCTACAGCCGGCCGGGAAAGGCGAAGGTCACGTTTGCCGTTCGGCGGGGACAACCGACTCGCGTCGCGTTGCAGACGCTCGGGGCTATCGTGGCCAAACCTGAGTTCGATCTTCACATTTTTCTGAACAATGGCCGCCATGACTGCGTCCTTTACACCAGCGACCTGACGGAGGAGTACGTCGAGTTCAACAAAGGTGATCTGAGCGATCCGACGTCGCTCGGCGGTTAGAAGGTTTTATTTCCTGCTCATGCTCATGATCGTGCTCCTGATCTTTCGAACAAACGTGAACAAAAGATTATGATCAGGATTATGATCAGGAATAGAGAATTTCAGAACCGATCCCATTAATGCAGGAAATCATCACCAAAGCTGGAACGCTTCTCGAAGCGCTGCCTTATATTCAGCGTTTTCGGGGTGAGGTCTTCGTCCTGAAGTATGGCGGCAGCTTCATGGATTCGCCGGACCCGGCGGAACGTCATCGGGTCGCGCGCGAGATCGTGTTCCTGGAAGCGGTTGGGATCAACCCGGTGGTGGTGCATGGCGGCGGCAAAGCCGTGACCCGCGCGCTCGAGTCGGCGGGCCTGACCACCACGTTTCTTCAGGGCCAGCGGGTGACCGACGAGGCGACCGTGCAGGTGGTGGACGAGGTTCTTTCCCGCGAGATCAATCCGGAGATCGTGCGAGCGATCGAAGAGCAGGGTGGCCGGGCCCGGGGCTTTGCCGGCACGGAAATTTTTCGCTGCCGCAAATTCTGGCCTGGCGACGAGAACGGTAATCCGATTGACCTCGGCTACGTTGGCGAAGTTCACGAGGTGAACCTGGCGCCGTTGCGGGAATGCATCCGGCGCGGACTCACCCCGGTGATCAGTCCGACCGCCCGCGGCGAAGATGGCCTGATTTACAATTGCAACGCGGATGTGGCCGCGGCGCGCACCGCGATCGCGCTCTGGGCGCGCAGGCTGGTTTTCATGAGCGATGTGCCCGGATTGCTCCGCGACCCGAATGATCCAGATTCGTTGATGCGGCACCTGAGCGTGAGCGAAGTTCCGGAACTGAAAACGCGCGGCGTTGTCGGCGCTGGAATGATTCCGAAAGTGGATAGCGCAGTGGCGGCAATCCAGAGTGGGGTGGAAAAGGTGCAATTTGTGGACGGCCGGGTGCCGCACTCGATCCTGCTTGAAATTTTCACCGACGCCGGCGTCGGAACGGAGGTCGTGTTGTGAAGATGGAAATGGGCAACGAAATGAAGGCGATCAAGGTCGATCGCCTGAGCGACATCCGGAAGCTGTATCAACGAAACGTGGTCCCATCCTACGCGCGCTTCGATCTCGCGCTCGATCATGGCGAAGGCAGTTGCGTTTACGACGTCGCCGGCAAACGCTATCTCGATCTCGGCGGCGGCATCGCCGTTTGCGCGCTCGGCCATGCGCACCCGGAGATCACCGACGCCCTCCTGGAGCAATCGCGGAAGCTGCTCCACGTCTCCAATCTCTATATCACGAAGCCGCAGGCCCAGCTCGCCGAAGCGCTCGTCAGGCTGATCGGGCCAGGCCGCTGTTTTTTCTGCAATAGCGGCGCGGAAGCGAACGAAGGCCTTTACAAGCTGGCGCGGAAGTTTGGCCACGACAGCGGACGCTACGAAGTGCTCACAACGGACGGCTCATTTCACGGCCGGACTTTGGCCGGCATCGCGGCGACCGGTCAGGAGAAAGTAAAGAAGGGTTTCGAACCGATGGTCGACGGTTTCCGGCAGGTGCCGTTCAACGATCTGGAGGCGATGCGCGCCGCGGTCACGCCAAAGACCGCGGGGATTCTGATCGAAGCGATCCAGGGCGAAAGCGGGGTCACGCCTGCCACGCCCGAATATCTGCTCGGCCTGCGGAAGCTTTGCGATGAGCAGGGGATTCTTCTCATGCTCGACGAAGTGCAGGCGGGCCATTTTCGCACGGGCAAATTCCACGGGTGGCATCGCATCCTTGAAAATGCGTCCGGCGCGGACCCTCGTTCCCAAGTTGCACTTGGGAACGCCGAAGGTTTCCTGCCTGACGCAATCTCGATGGCGAAGGCGCTCGGGGGCGGCTTTCCGATCGGTGCTTTCTGGGTGCACGAGAAACATGCGGACGTGCTGTCAGCCGGCACCCACGCGACGACCTTCGGCGGTAATCCGCTCGGGTGCGCGGTGGCGTTGAAAGTTCTGGAAGTGATCGAGCGCGATCAGCTGGCCGAGAACGCGCAAGAGATCGGAAGTTTCGTCGTTGGAGAACTGCGAAGGTTGATCCGGAAATTTCCCGCGGTCCTGAAGGAAGTGCGCGGTTTCGGATTGATGATTGGACTCGAGTTTCGCCCGGACGCGCCCGGCTTCAGCGGAAGTGAGAAGACTCCAGCGCTCCAGGCCGTGGAACGTCTTCACGCTGCCGGGGTGCTGACCGTTCCAGCCGGAACTGCCGTGATTCGCCTTCTGCCGGCGCTGAACATCCCCCGGCCGGAGGCGATGGAAGGATTGCACGCGATCGAAGCGGTCGTCGCGGATCTTGCGGCCTAATTTGGCAGGCGCGTTTGGCCTTATTGCGGACGGATGTAGGTGACTGGCAACGGCGGCTCGCTGACCTGAATGGGTCGGGCGTTGGCCCCAAGCGCGCTAAGATTTCTCAAGTCCGACGCGGGGATTTTTCGCGGCTCGCCGAGGACATACCACGTCACGTTCTGCGAGCAGGGTGGCGTGGTGAGAGAACCGGCATAGGTGTAGTAGTACTCTTTCAGAGTCTGCGGCAATAAGTCGGGGAAGTTGATCGGAACGTTCTCGACCTTGTCGCAGACATTCTTCGGAAGACGCTTGAACACCGGCTCCAGAGCCGGATAACTCCCGTCGCCGTCGCCGGCCAGGATCACACCAATCACCGCGATGTAGGTCTTGTCTCCTTTGACGCGCTGATGGACAATGTGCATCTCAGCTGGCTGCTTAACGCCGTCGATATAATGCTCGCTCGGGACGTGGAAGTGAAACTTAACAAGCTTGTAGACGTTGTCGGGATTCCTGTTGTCGCCAACCGTGATCATGCCGGCGTCGCCCGCCGGCGTGACCTCAATGTCGTGGCCTGTATTGAGGATGGTGGCCTTCCCCGCGACGTACTCGACGCGGATCAACGGTCCTGGCGTGGGCGTCAGTTTCGGCAGATTGATAGGTGACTGCCTCGTCCCGGCGCACTCGTTCACCTTGCCCTTGATGGCAATATTTGGCCACTGCTCCGGACCGGTATAGCCGCAATAGGAAAACGGTGGCGGGCATTCGTCGGCGGCGAATGCCGTAATAGCGAACAGAGAGAGGGTGAAGAGAGGGAGGACTCGCATAAGGACAGAATGACAAGTCGGATCGGATTAACAATCATTTTCGACAAGGTAGAAAACGACGGAGTCACGCGGTTGCTCGCCTGAATCCCGAAGGTATGCTGACCGTTCTGGCGGCAACGAACGTTTTGCCACGGCGGTTGGCGAACAATGAAAAATCTTCTGAGCATTGAGGAACTGAGCCGGGCCGAGATCGACGAGATCTTCCAAGTGGCGGTCTTGCAAAAACAGAACCGCGGCAAGCACACGGAGTTTCCGCTCCGTGGTCAAACCTGGGGTCTGATTTTCTCGAAGCCATCCACCCGCACCCGCGTTTCGTTCGAGGTCGGTG